>JAYEHK010000136.1:0-11157 GCA_034659475.1 Bacillota bacterium
CGGCGGGTTTTTACATGGAACACTGCAGAATAGGAACAATAAATAAGGTTTTATGATAGGAGAGATAACATGGCAGAGCAAGAGCGGGAAATTGTCTTAACCAAAGAGGGCCTGACCAAACTGGAAAATGATTTGGAATATCTCAAATCTACCAAACGAGAAGAACTCGCAGAGCGCATTAAACAGGCCATTGCTTTTGGAGACCTTTCAGAAAACTCAGAATACGAGGATGCCAAAAACGAACAGGCTTTTGTTGAAGGACGCATTATATCGCTGGAAAAGACCTTGCGCAATGCTCGTTTAATGGAGGAGAATGAGGTTCGGGATGATATCGTTACGCTGGGTTCGAGAGTTTATCTGAAAGAACTGAAATCAGGGCGCGAAGTAAAATTTACCCTGGTATCGTCCGTCGAATCCAAGCTGAAAGATGGAAAAATATCAGATGAATCCCCCGTTGGAAAAGCGATTATCGGGCACAAGGTGAATTCAGAAGTGAAGGTAGAGGCGCCGGCAGGGATCATTAAATACAAGATCATAAAGGTTGAACGGTAAGGGATTATATTCATCGCAAAGCGCCGATGGTTTTAAGGAAGTGTTTTCATGTCAGAACAGGAACAAAATATCAGTGAACTAAAGAAGGTTCGCCGCGAGAAGTTAAGTGACCTTTACACTATGGGCGTTGAGCCTTTTGGACATCGCTTTGACCGAGATACGATGACCCAGGAAATCAAGGACCGTTTTGAAGAAATGGAAGGTAAGACGGTTCGTATCGCTGGACGGATCATGTCCAAACGCCGTCACGGTAAAGCCGGGTTTGCCAACATACAGGACTTGTCGGGCAACATTCAGCTTTATTTCAAGCGGGATGATGTCGGCGAAGAGAAATATGAAGTCTTCAAAAAACTCGATATGGGCGATATCCTGGGCATTATTGGGTTTGTATTTCGGACCGAAAGAGGCGAAATGTCCGTGCATGTTACGGATTTTGAATTTTTGAGTAAATCGTTAAACCCTCTGCCGGAAAAATTTCATGGCTTAAAAGATGTGGAACTGCGGTATCGTCAACGCTATGTTGACCTCATCGTCAATCCGGAAGCCAGGGACGTCTTTATCAAGCGCAGTCAGATCATCAAAGAGATTCGGAGATATATGGATGGGCAGGAATTTCTGGAAGTGGAAACCCCAATGCTGCATCCGATTGCAGGCGGCGCCACAGCACGCCCCTTTGTGACCCATCATAATGCACTGGATCAGGACATGTTTATGCGTATTGCACCGGAACTCTATCTGAAACGGCTCATTGTGGGGGGACTGGAAAGGGTTTATGAGATTAATCGCAGTTTCCGAAATGAAGGGATATCTACCAGACACAACCCTGAATTTACCATGCTTGAGCTGTACCAGGCCTTTGGTGATATGCAGGTCATGATGGAGCTCTGTGAAAATCTTATTTCTTCTGTAATGCAGAAGGTCAATGGTTCTATGATTGGTCAGTTTGATGGACAGGAAATCGATTTCACCCCGCCCTGGGACCGCATCACCATGCTGGCGGCCATCAAGAAACATGCAGGCGTGGATTTTGAGCAGATTCATACCGATGAAGAGGCTCGGGAGGCTGCCGAAAAACTGCACATGAAAGTGGACAAAGAAAGCACCCGCGGCGAAATCTTGAATGAGGTCTTTGAAGCATTCGTAGAGGACAAGCTGGTGCGCCCGACCTTTATTTACGGGCACCCGGTGGAAATCTCCCCGTTGGCCAAGAAGAATGCAGAACATCCGGAATATACGGATCGTTTCGAACTCTTTATCATGCAGCGTGAGATCGCCAATGCCTTCTCCGAACTCAATGATCCCATTGATCAGAAGGAACGCTTCATGAAACAGTCTGCAAAACGCGCCGGTGGAGATGCGGAAGCGCATATGATGGATGAAGACTACATAAATGCCCTGGAATACGGCATGCCGCCCGCAGGCGGAATGGGCATCGGCATCGACCGACTGGTCATGCTCATGACCGATTCACCATCTATCAGAGATGTTATCCTCTTCCCGACGCTCAAACGAATTAAAGAATAACAAAACAACAAACCCCGCGAAGCATTCAAGGTTTCGCGGGGTTATTTTTGTAGGGGAACGAATAGACACGGACTACGCGGACTTATTCGTGAGGGGTGAGGGGTGAGGGGTGAGGGGTGAGGGGTGAGGGGTGAGGGGTGAGGGCGGAGACTGAAGTCTCCTCTACGATGGTGGGAGGAAACCTTTTCCGTACGTCGTAGAGGAAGCTTCAGCTTCGATCCTATCACCCTATCCCCCCCGTAGGCGGGAATTCATTCCCGCGGTGATGTACATAAGTGGGGTCAGACCCTATTTGTAAAGTTATTTTTTATAAAAAGTCTGCGTAGGTCCTTAAGGTCTGCGTCGTCCGCGTCTATTCAACCCTATTTTCTAATACAATCCGTGTGAATCTGCATCCTTAATAACGACAGTAGGGAGTATCAGTGGTACTCTTGAGTGTTAAATCCGTGTAATCCGTGTCTATTTAAAAATCATTAATAATCATATAGATCCCCCTGGCGGGGACCACTGATGTTCGCTGTCGCTCACTAATTAGGTCGCAGCGTAATCAGCGTCCATTTTCAACCTTCTCAATTCCTCGCATACTTCTCCCAGACCCACTCAATAATCCTGATCCCGATCAGTCCGACAATAGCCAGCAGGACACCGGTGAACAAGCCAGCCAGGCCGCGACTTGCGGAGATCGTGACTGCTGTGAACACGTGGGAGAAGGAATTGACCATGGAGATGCTACCCATGACTACACCCAGGCCCAACACCATTAGAATCAGAGGGTGTTTATATTTATGATACAAGTAGACCATAGCGAAGAGAGCTGGATAGCCGATCAGGAACTCCTTAAAACGTGGACGGGCCAGGAACAGGTTTTCCAGCACCTCCCGCAGCTTGATCTCCAGTGAAGATACCTTTATCCCGGCGGTATGACCACTGCGACCCAGGTAATAATAGAGAATTCCCAGTGCAACAATGCCGATCACTAAGGCCAGATAAGAGGGACTGCGATGCAGGAATTCCACTGTTTTATCGCGGATTTCCTGCCAATCCATAAAGACAGCCAGATAATTGACAACAAACAGAATAAGCGGCAGGACAAACGATAATTTGACCCCGCTAAAAATACCTATATTCATAATATAGCGAATGTCTGACAGGCTGGTTACAATTGTATAGGCACCCAGCATGTTTATCCCGATCAGGATGGACAGAGAAGCCAGAATTTGAACAGGGAAGGGCTGCCTGGATTTTTTCAGATAGAGGAGCAGCAGCAGACTGGAAAACGACGGATACAGGATCGCTGCTCCCAGTGCGTATATCTTGGAAAAGTCCATATTCAGCAATAGGTTAATGCCTGCGCATCCGAGTATCCCCAACCCCAAAAGAATGTAAATCAATCGACGACCTGGTTTGAACAGATAAATCAGATACAGCATTGCCGCCAGAAGCAGACTCAGGCAAACCGCAAACCGGTGGAATGTTTCTGTCATCATAGAAGACAAACGGGGAAGGGGCTCATGAAGAGTAAAACCTCTTTGTTGAATGGTGCTGTGGAAGTGATCGACCGTCATTATGGTATTGTTCAGGTTATCTGAAGCACTGAGTTTACCGTCTTTAAATGGAGCCAGATAGAGGATGCGAATTCCCCGGTCAATTACGCTCCTGATCCAGCGATAATAGCGTTCATCGATTTGGGTTAGATATTCATCATTACCCGTTGAGTATACACGGTTGATGGGATAATTGGTATCGAGCATCAATTGATCCAGACCCTGCTGATCAATGTACTGTAACTGGACAGAGGTTTCAATGATACCCACTAGCAGTTCCTGATCCGTGACGATTTGCTCAATCGTTTCTACATCATCAGGTACGCCTGGCAGGATTGTGCCGTCAAAGATTAAAGTTTGCACGTCATAATCGCGTACGGCTTCTTCATATTCATGCATATAGGTTAGCTTAGATCCAGCGCTGGTACCCGGCCTAAGGGTAACATCAAAGCTCCTGCTGCGGAGCTTGGACAGGAGTTCGTTATCAAATCCTAACCGATTATCGAGATTCAAATTACCGTTTTTATTCTTAACGATTTCTGACAACTCTGCAGTAAGGATAAAATAATCTTTTCCATCAATCCCGAAATGAATCATCTCGTCAGAGGAGAAACGGTCACCGAGCCTTTCCTCCAGAAGATCAGCCACATCAGATTGATCCGTGACCACTGTCAGGTTGACCGGACGAACGGCGCGATCCCCCACAGCCTTCCTGATTTTAGACCACAGGGAGGGAGATGCGTTCTGCATGGTGGCGGCAAATTCATTATAAGGAGCTACCTGGATATCCCCCTTGTAAGCTAGATAGCGCAGGGTAAGCTCTTTCACAGACAAGTTTTTCACGCCGGCTTCCTGTAACCGGGTCAAAACGTCATCGATATCCTCATTGGCCAGGTCGGCTGTTTTTTCAAACTGGTAGAAATCAGCAGTGGTGACCAGTGTTTTATTCTGGGCTTCGTTGGAAACGCGCAGGGATATACCGGAAAACGAAAAGGCCAGGCATACGATGAGTAGTACCCACAGGCCGTAAATCAACTTCTTATTCATGAATTGGAATCCTCCTTCATTAATAACATCTTATTTAAACCTCCGACATACGAGAGTCCGAGATATATGAGCGAACTTAGGCCAAGAGGCAGCAGGAAGGAAAGAATGAGACCTCCCGAAACAAACTGCCTGAACAGGACGATTATCGCGAGCATACCGCCCAAAGGTATGCAGAGCCTGAGCGCAAAGAAAAAGAAATCCTTTTGCATAAAAGGACCAATCTCACGGTACACAAGAATTCCCATGATCAGAGCGTAGAGCAGCAGAGCAAAAGAAGTAGAAAGGCTGATCCCTGCAATGCCATGAGTCTCTCCTAAGCATACATTGAGAATAATATTTAAAGCAAGACAAATGATGCTGACTGTCATCGGAATTTTGAATTTTTTCAGTGCATAATAAACCCGGTTAAAGATCTCCTGCCCGGCATAACCGATAACCGCAAAACTGTAAAACAGGAAAGCACTGGCTGTCATCACGGTAGATTCCCTGGTGAAGGCGCCTCTCTCGTATACCAGCGCAATGATCTCCTGATGATAGCAAACCACCAGCAGAAGGTAAGGGGTCAGGATAAACAGGAAAATCTTAAAGATGTTGGATAGCATCTGTTGGATCTGTGCAAAGTCTCGGTCCAGAGAATATTTAGATAAACGGGGGAAAACCACCGTAGACATGGCCACAATAAAAATACTGGTTATCGTTACAAACAAATTGCTGCCGAAAGCCAGCGCTGACGTGGTTCCTTCGCTCAAATGAGTAGCAAAGGACCGGTCAATGATCAGGCTCAGCTGCAGGAGTGAATTTCCCATCAAAATGGGGACTAGTTGTTTGAATAGGTTGACCGTATGTTCATTGGTAAAGTCAATGTGCGGAAATAGATGATAGCCTTCCTTCACCAATATCGGTAACTGAATGAGAAACTGCAGAAGCCAGCCAATGGTGGTCACATAACCCAGCAGGAGAATATCCTCTCCTCGAAAAACCAGAGCGAAAATAATCAGAAGGTTAAAAGGAACGCTGATTGATGCAGACAGCAGAAAATGGCTGTGAACCTGCAGTATTCCCTGTGTGATATAGGTCAAACTCACGAAGAGCAGGGTAGGCATCATAATGCGGGTCAATATCATCGTAATATGGGCCACTTCACCATCCAGACCCGGTGCAATCAGGCGGGTAAGGGCGGGGGCGAAGATGATCCCCACAACCGTCAGCAAGGTTGCTCCCAGGGTAATCTGGGCCAGCAGATTCGATATGTAACGATTCCGTTCTTCCACGGTTCGGCTATTTATGTAATAGGTAAGGTCCGGTATATTCACCGAGGATAACGCCGTACCGACGCTGGAAAACAGCAGACTGGGAAAGCTGAAAATAACCTGAAAGGCATCCGTCAAGACTGTTGTCCCAAAGATAGACGCAAAAACAATATCCCGGGCAAACCCCAGCAGCTTGGAAACAAATATAACAATGGAAACCCCTACAAAGGCTTTCCCAGTTTTCTTAGATTCACTACTCATAAATACATCCTTTTTCCAGATCTCTCATGAGATCACGTCTTTATAATGAACGCAGATTTAATATGATTTTGTCCGCGTAGGTCCTGAAGGTCCGCGTTAGTCCGCGTCTAATCAAAAAATCATAATAATCATAAAAATCAGCGTTTATTCAACACATCTTCCTATGGACCAGGCTCAAAGCCAACCTTGCGTTTTGTTCAGATTTTTGATGCATGTCCAGGGCTCTGGCTGCGATGTCCTTCTGCATTTGCTCATTTGACAGCAGTTCATCAATCTCCTGCTTCATTTCCGCAAATAACCCTGGCAGGGGTTTGCATGCAAACAAATCGAGAAATGCATCGATTTTTGGATCATAGGAGATCCCTGCAAAAGGAATGCCCCGTGCAGCCGCAAAAATCAAGGCGTGTAGCCGCATGGCAATCATCAGATCCAGGTGCGAAATCAGGGCCAGATGTTCCCGGCTAGTCAGATTTTGATCGATTAGCCGAGCATCTCGTTTCATATAGTGCATCACGCGCCTGGATTCTTCTATATCTTCCGGATAGGCCATCGGAATAAACACAATGTCATAGCCCCGATCTGCCAGATCATCCAGCAAAAGAGCCAGTTCCTCCTGGTAGCCTTCCAGTGGTTTCCATTGGCGAACCGAAATTCCGATCAGTGGTTTGCGTTCAGGATTATCCAGATTCAGCAGCGCTTTCATCTGTTCATCTTCCTCCGGCCCGCTTTCCAGGGAAAAAACCGGATCAGCCGTCACTTTCAGAGGTGGACGAGTGACTCCCAGGTCCAGCAGATACTGACGAGAGGCTTCATCGCGAAGCGTGATCAGATTAACACGATTGGCGATCAGGCGCATGAGAAATTTGCTGAGAGGTCGATTGATCGGACCTACGCCCTGTGCATAGAAAATCACAGGTTTGCGCAGTAGTTTAGCCAGTGCAACCACACTTATATAATAAGGAAGAGAACGCGCACTGGTAACATCCTGAAAGATACTGCCACCGCCGCTGATTAACAAATCCGAAGAAACCAGTTCGCGCAGAATTTGTAACGGTTTCATATAATGAACAGCAGGAATGTCGTGGAGTGCTGCCGTTTTTTGCGGTGCCCCGGAGAAGACAACGAATTTTGCCTCTGGAGCGATCTTTTTTATAGAGGTTGTGATTGCGGACAACAGAGCTTCATCTCCCGCATTGTCAAAACCATAATATCCCGACAGGGCAATCTTCATATAGCAACTCCTTTAATTAGAAAATAGATTGAATAGACGCAGATTTCGCTGATTTATATGATTAACGCTGATTTTATTATTAATATTGAATAGACGCGGACTGACGCTGACCCTCCGGGCGCGGACTAACGCGGACTTTATTTTTGTTTGTTTTCAACTCGTAGAGGAAGCTTCAGCTTCCGTTTTGCATTTATTATCTTTAATGCATCGGAGGCTGAATCTGCCTCTACGGATTAAAGAAAGCATAATAAAATAAAAAAGAAGTCCGCGTAAGTCCTTAAGGTCCGTGTAGGTCCGCGTCTATTCAACTTATTTTATGTCGCATAATCTGTCTACTGCGAAACTTGAGTGAATAATTATAAAAAGATCAGCGAAAATCATTTAGAATCAGAGGAGGCTTTAGCCTCCGTCAACACTCCAAAAACATTTAATAAAAAAACAGCGTTAATCAGCGAACATCAGCGAAAATCAGCGTTAAAATTTAATCCAGTAAATGTGACAGCATCTAGCTCTTCGGTCATAATACGTCAATTCCTTCCTCAGTTCAACTAAAACTTGGCGTATGGACAAGCAAAAGATGCGATGATAGAATTAGCCTAGAGTTCGTGTGGGGGAGGACCTTTGAATCATGTCGACATCGAATCTGACATATGCTGTCGTATCAGCATTTGTTATTGCCTATTTCTCAATGCCGCTGGTTATACGATTTGCCCATCGCATCGGAGCGATTGACCAGCCAGATCCGCGAAAAGTTCATCAAAACGCCATGCCCAGGCTGGGAGGTCTGGCTATTTTTACGGCGTTTCTCATTTCTATGTTGTTTATAGTGAAAGTTTCTGGACCTTTTACAGGTATTATACTTGGTGGCATTATTATTTTTTTGGTAGGGATGCTGGATGATGTTTTTCAGCTCTCTCCATGGGTGAAACTGATCGGACAGTGTATCGCAGCTGTTGTTGCCATGCATTTTGGTGTCATGGTTCACTTCGTTACCAATCCGTTTGATGGAATGCTGGGACTGGGTTATCTCAGTCTGCCGATTACATTCCTCTGGATCGTAGGCATCACGAATGCGATCAATCTGATTGATGGTTTGGATGGCCTGGCTGCAGGCGTTTCTGCCATTGCAGCAGCCACGATGGGCGTTGTGGCGTTTCTACAGGGGCAGCATATGGTGTTTATTACCGCAATGGTCCTGGTAGCAGCCATTGCAGGTTTTTTACCGTATAATTTTCATCCTGCCCGCACCTTTATGGGCGACAGCGGCAGCAACTTTCTGGGTTTCGTTTTAGGGTGTCTGGCGATTGCCGGAATGGCAAAGAGTGCAGCCATCATCTCCCTTTTTGTGCCGATTGTGATTCTGGGTATTCCGATATTTGATACGTCTTTTGCTATTATTCGACGGATTCATAATAAGGCACCAATATTTATGCCAGACAAAGCCCATCTGCACCATCGTTTAATGGCGATCGGTTTAAGCCATAGAAAAGCAGTTCTGTGCATATACGGCATCAGCGGATTTTTCGGTGGGGTTGCCATCATACTGACCAAAATCAACAACCCCAAGGCCATGCTTGTTCTGGCCGTGCTTTTACTAGTGGTTGTTATAGGAGCAGAAAAAATAGGTATGCGAACCGGCGAAAGCAAACAGGTCAAAAGGCAGACTGTTGAGCAGGGAAGATGAACGCACATATATAGGTTAGTATGAAGCTATGTTGAATAGACGCACCCTTCGGGTACCACTGATACTCCCGTTGGTCGTTATTAAGGATGCGGACGACGCAGACCTTTTGGACTCACGCGGACTTGAAGATTTGAATAATATAATAGTTTAGAAGCTGAAGCGTCCTCTGCGTTATTTGAATTACTACGAAAAAATGAGGATCTCAACAATTACTGTAGAGGAGACATAAGTCTCCGTCATATATTGAATTTTCTTGTCGGTGGTGATGTTCTATGGGAATGAGGAGTAATAAGTTTTACCCCTCACGCCTAACCCCTTACAAAAAAATTCCGCGGAAGTCCTGAAGGTCCGTGTTAGTCCGCGTATAATCAAAAAATCTGACATCTCGAAGTTTCGAAAGGATGATAAATTAAGTGAGGAAAATCACGGCTTTTTTTAAATATGCATTAGTTGCTGGCATTATTTTTGGAGCATGTTTTGCTATAGGGGCAGGATCAACTCATTTTCTGCTGCAACACCAGGGAGAAAATCTGGCCGATGATGGAGAAGAATCAACCATTATTGATGGCGAGCGCACCAATATTCTGTTCCTGGGGGTAGATGCCCGTCCGGGTGAAACCAATTCCCGGTCCGATACGATGATCTTTGCATCTATCGATCCTAAACTGAAAAAGGTAGCCGTGGTTTCCATTCCTCGTGATACACGTATAGATGTACCCGGCAGCCCGCTGGATAAAATCTGTACTGCCAATATGGTCGGCGGACCGGAAATGGCGGTCAGCAAAGTAGAGGAACTCCTGGGCACCGAGATTAAGTATTATGTGGAAATGGACTTCAATGGCTTCGAGGATATCATTGATACCCTCGGAGGGGTAGAAATCGATGTCCAGGAGCGTATGTATAAACCCTCGGAAGGGATTGATCTTTATGCAGGACAGCAGCAATTGGATGGGCACGATGCACTGGCGTTTGTTCGGTACCGTGACTATGTTTTTGGTGACATTGACCGTACCTCTCATCAACAGGAATTTATAAAAGCCCTGGCACAGGAAGTATTAAAAGCGAAAACGGTGGTTAAACTGCTGGCTCTGGCGAAACAGGCCAATAAATATATTGATACCAATATGGGACTTGGCGATATGGTAAAAATGGCCAGCTGGGCACCTGGTTTTAACAGCGAATCAATTTACAGTCAGACCTTGCCCGGTTATTTCTTTGATGAAACCGACAGCAACGGTACCCTCCTGCAGAGCTACTGGGTGGCAGACCTGAGTCTGTTAGGAGATTTGATAGATAATACCTTCGAAGGCAAAACCGTTGCAGCCATGGTTAATGTCCCGGTTTCTTATACCAACAAGGTCGTTAAGCAGGTAGAACCACTGGAATCTGAAGATGAGGAAGACACTGACGAAGAAGACCCGGAAGAAACCCGCGAAACCCAAACTGCCTCCAACGATGACGAACGCAACTGGGAACGCTCCCGTTTGCCAAGCCCGGGGCATGGGGTAGGGATTTAGTACAAAAATACTAACTGAAAACGTTAGATAAACGCTGATATTCATGTTTGAGTATTGGCGTTTCTTATTTTTAAAAATATCAGCGTTTCATTTCTTATTTTCGTACTAACCATCCATGACCGTTTGACACAACCACCGATAAAAATTTCGTGCAACCGGGGAAGGGAACGATTTCAACGCAGATTTATGCTGATTACGCAAATTTATTCTCACTTCATGTAAGATTTTCAGGTATCATATTGTATAGATAAAGAAGACAAATTTCCTGCAATTACCTCTCATGGATAGCAGGACTAACTCAGGTAAATGTCGAAAAGCATTTCACAAGTAGTCGAAAAATTAATTCAACACATAGAACAAAACGAACAAGCAACTAACCCCCGCCGCAATACGTCAAATAAGGCAAATAAATTTTATTAAAAATCAGCGTTTATTAACTAAAGAAAGGTGATCTAAAATGCATCATTTTAAACATATATCAATATTCTTCCTGTTTATCTTCCTCGCAGCCTGTCTGATCGGCCAGGGTGCATTTCCGCAGACTGCG
>JAYEHK010000137.1:0-11149 GCA_034659475.1 Bacillota bacterium
TAACTATATTAGTGCTGCAATTACTAAATATTACGAAAGCGGGGAAAAGAGGGGAAAAGAATATGAATTCAGTATATTGTGAAGCTACAGATTCGGTTTGTTGCGAAGCTAGCGATAATCAGATTTTTAATCACAATTTTGTATTTGTTAATATAGCAGGAGACTTTCCAGCCGGCTGGCAGAAGTGCAAGGGAAATACAACGGCTGATATTTACTGGGAGCAAGATGATAAACAGACGTTTAGTATAAAAATCATTAACCACTTATCTAAGCGTTTGGCTAGCATATGTCAGCAACGTTCATATTGTGTACCTGTTTATGAAAAACAAGTATGGGAAATAGGAGCTATATTAAAGGTAAAACACCAATTATCAGCAACAATTAAAGTACATTTTATTAGCAGACATTCCCGGACTTTATATAGTAGTCTGGATTTTCTTCTTGAGCCTGGAAGCGATTATTATTACGGGCTGGTGACTGTGCCATCAGGTGCAGATTATGCCTGTATAGAAGTGGGAACACAAGATGTTGGAACGCTGGGAATAGAAGATGTAGTTTTTAAAAGGGTTTTCCCGATAGAAAAATACGATATGGATGCCCAGGGCAGATTGAACATTAATACGGTAGATGCTGTAAAAAGGATAATTGATCCGGTAAATGTTATAGGTAATTTTGAGTTAAAAAGAGAAACCAGGGATGTTTTTGAAGATGTGGTAGCAGGTTCTGAAAAACTTACCTCGCGAGTACAGGATGTTTTACATTTGGCTACCTATACCTTTTGTGTTATTAACCAGGGAGATGTTGAAGCAATGGTTCGAATGCAATCGAGTCCCAATGGAATTAACTGGTCGGAAGAAAAATGTGCCGATGATCGTCTGGAGGCAGGGGAAATGAAAATACTTACGTGCAACTGCTTTTTAAGATATAACCGAATAATATACTGGACAGAGATTGATACCAGCAATATGCGTATATATTTCCAGGGGCAGGGTTAACGTGCCCGTAGGGCGCTCCCATGCTTCGCCCATGCTTCTGGTATTAAAAAATGAATTTGTAACATAAAGACCCCTGTTGTAGACAGGGGTCTTTGGCTTTTATTTAGTGGATAGCTATTCGAATGGGTTATTTAAAGGGCTACAACTGAGACATCATCAATGTGGACATGCTCTTCCCATTGTGGGGCACCATCCTCGGTTATTTCAATTTTGATATAGGCGCCGCGGGCATACATTGGAGCTACGGCTACTGTTCTGTAATAAGTCCATACATTAGCCATGGCAAGGCTATCCTGGGGGATTAAGATTTCTTTCTTACCTTCGGTTAGTTCATTCAAGTATTGGTCCAGGAATACTAGGGTGGCTTTTACTTCCCAGTTTCCGTATTTACCTGCATCAGCATCCCCTGAACAAGGGGAATAACTAAGATCAAATTTGTAGGGATATGAATGGGGACTCATGAAGAAACTGAACTGGTAACCTACTCCTGGACAAAGGCCTTCTTCAATAGTCTGTGAAATATAGCCAGATCCAAACCCTCCTGAACTCAATCCCAATGCAACTGCTTTGTTTCCCTGGTGTGCATTATGACCTGTGTCTGGTATTTGATCCTGGAGTTTTACATGGCCGTTTTTTGTCCAGCATGCAAAGTCTAGTTCGAAGCTTGGGTTTCTTATAAGTTCTCCCTGTTTAGGCCAACAGGGTGGGGGCCATGGCGGACATGGATGCGGGCAACTTGTTTCCCAAAAATAGCTGCTCGCCCAGGAGCGACAGGGGCTGTTATAAACACAGCCATTCATAATATATTCCTCCTTTTCCTTATATAAATAAATTTTAAAATAATTCACTATATTGTATGTGGAAGCCATGCCGGAGGTTCCATGTGAAGATAATCAGAGGAATAGTCATATCAAACTCATAGAGTGGTGGAATGGTAATGGAATAATTGGGAAATAAATTGCCAATAATACATTATTGAAGAAGAGTTTCATAAACACGGGTGTAAAACTTCTAATGCAGGGAGTTGTTAAAAATACTATTCAAACACCGCAAACAACTTACATTGAGTCGTGACTATGATCGTAATCTGGACCTTTTAAAAAAGGAACTGGGAGAAGGGGAAAGCTTTGATGTTATTGTTCGGGAGATTGACGTAGCCGGTCAAAAGGCCGCATTGATCTGCTTTGATGGTCTGGCTAAAGATGATATGCTGACCGAAGTGATGGAATCGCTTTTCCGTTTACCAAAGGAAAAGCTTTTTCAGGACACGGCGCGACAATTGATTCAATCTGGTATTCCCTATATTGAGCTGTCCACAGAAAGCAAGATTGATGAATTGCTGTATGCAGTTTTATCTGGTTCCATTCTGTTAATTGTAGATGGATGCGCGGAAGGCTTCATCATTGATGCACGCACTTATCCGGCCCGCGGACCGGAGGAATCTGATATTGAAAGGGTGGTGCGCGGGTCACGGGATGGGTTTACGGAAACCATTGTATTCAACAGTGCGCTTATCCGCAGAAGGGTGAGAGATCCCAAACTTCGGGTGGAACTGATGCGAGTCGGAAAACGATCCAAAGCAGATGTGGGGATTGTATATATTAAGGATATCGCTAATCCAGACCTGATAGAGACCATAAAAGAAAAGATCAACGGGATTGAGATTGATGGCATTCCCATGGCTGAGAAGTCCGTTGAAGAATTGATTATCGGCGGAAATACATGGAATCCCTTTCCTAAAGTTCGTTACACAGAGCGGCCTGATGTAGCTGCTCATCACCTGTTTGAGGGGCATGTGTTGATTATGGTGGATACATCACCCAGTGTCATGATTGCGCCGGCCACCTATTTTCATCATGTGCAGCATGCGGAGGAGTACAGGCAAACGCCTTCTGTGGGGGTGTATATTCGGTGGATTCGATTCTTAGCGATCCTGGCTTCAATTTTTTTGACCCCGCTCTGGTTGCTCTTCGCACTTTCACCTGATTTGCTTCCAGAAGCACTGAAATTTATTGGCCCAAAAGAAACGGGGAATGTACCCATTTTTCTTCAATTTATTTTGGCGGAGGTAAGCCTTGATCTGATGCGCATGGCAGCCATTCATACCCCCGCTCCAATGGCAACCGCACTGGGGGTGATCGCGGCACTCTTGATTGGAGACATTGCGGTTAAGATCGGTCTGTTTATTCCAGAGGTGATTTTATACACCGCACTAGTGGCGATTGGGAGCTTTACTACGCCCAGTTACGAGATGGCAATGGCCAACCGCCTGATGCGCCTGTTTATTCTGATCAGTACGGGTTTTTTCCGTTTACCTGGTCTCATTGTGAGTACGGTTCTGGCTTTTGTGATGCTTGCATTTACGAAATCTTTTAAGGTGCCTTATCTCTGGCCGCTCATTCCCTTTAATTTTCGGGCGTTAAAGAGTATTCTGGTCCGTTCTCCGGTTCCAGTACAGAATCTTCGTCCGGAAATTTTACGCCCCCAGGATGGGCGCCGCCAACCAAGTCCGGCGTTTAAGAAAAGGAGGTAGGAATTATGACAAGGGTAGGTATTCCACAGGGGCTTTTTTATTACTATTACTATCCATTATGGAAAACCTTTTTTCAGGATCTTGGCGCAGAGGTCGTTTGTTCTGAAGATACCAGTCGGAAAACGGTAGAGATGGGGATTCAGGCGGCAGTTGATGAAACCTGTTTTCCTATAAAAGTGTATTTTGGTCATGTCAGGGAACTCTGCAGCGCTGACGTAGATTATGTTTTTATCCCGAGAATAGTTAGCGTGGAACCAAGAAGCTATATTTGCCCTAAGTTTATGGGGGTACCGGATATGATTCGAGCCGCTTTTCCAGATTTGCCACCCATGATCAGTCCAGTGGTTGATGTAAGTAAAACGGATCAACGTTTAAAAAAAGAGATTATTCAGGTGGGCAGGTTGTTAACCCGAAAGACAGGCTTGATTAAAAAGGCTTATTTACATGGCTTGAAAGAACTGGCCGAATGCGAAAACCTAGCTGCCAAAGGACTAACTCGTACAGAAGCAATCCGGTTTTGGGAAGGAGAGGCTATCTCGATTCCTGCAAAATGGGATTTGAATATTGGGGTTCTGGGTCACGGTTATTCGCTTTACGATAAATTGATCAGTCTTAATCTGATCAACCGGCTTCGGGAGATGGGATGCAGGGTTCACCTGGTGGAGATGATGGATCAAGACATGATGGAACAACAGGCGGCAACGATGCCCAAAAGAGTCTTCTGGACGCTCGGTCGGCGGATTGTTGGCTCTGCTTTATGTATGAAGGAACAGGAGGATATTGATGGGATCATTTATCTAGCCTGTTTTGGTTGTGGCCCTGATTCTCTGATTGGAGATATTGTTGAACGAAAAGTGAATGGAAAACCATGGATGCTCTTAACCATTGATGAACATACCGGGGAAGCAGGAATGGTAACTCGTTTGGAGGCCTTTGTTGACATGCTGAGAAGGAGGAAGATGATCAATGTTAAAGGTGACCTTCCCGCATATGGGAAATCTACATATTGCGCTGGAGGCGCTGCTGGAAGGATTGAAGTTGGAGGTCATAGCGCCGCCGCCTATCAGTAAAAAAACGATTGAGTTGGGGGTCAAGTATTCACCAGAGTTTGCCTGTTTTCCTTTAAAGATTAATGTGGGGAACTATATTGAAGCATTGGAAAATGGCGCAGATACTATTGTGATGGCAGGGGGATGGGGGCCGTGCCGTTTTGGTTATTACGCGCAGGTGGAACGAGAAATTCTTAACGACCTGGGATATGATTTTCAGATGATTGTTCTGGAAGCACCTGATTCAAAGATATCAGAACTTTTGGGACAGGTAAAAAACCTGGGGGAAAACGTTTCTGTGAAAGAGTCCTGGATGGCCATTAAATTAGCCTGGGATAAGTTGAATGCAGTAGAAGTTCTGGAGAAAAAACTGGAGTATTATCTCCCCCGGGTTTATGACAAAGATGGCATTGAAAGGCTTTACGAGGATTCTTTGAAAGAGTTGCAGTTTGAAAATCACAAGAAAGATATGTGGCAGCGTGTTCATCAAACAGAGCAAAAGATGGAGAAAATGGAACGGTTGAAAGAGGAACCATTGCACATTGGTTTGGTAGGGGAGATTTACACGGTTTTGGAGCCCGCTGCCAACTACAATATTTGCCGTATATTGGGGCGTTTGAATGTTCAGGTACATCGTTCTATTTATATAAGCCAATGGGTTAATGACCACCTGTTGGGAGGATTTTTAAAAAAGTCAGATAAAAAAAAGATTATTCAAAGTGCCAAGCCTTATCTGAACTATTGGGTGGGGGGGCACGGAAGGGAAACGGTTGGATGTACGGTGGACTTTGCCCGAAAAGGGCTTGATGGTATTATTCAGATCGGTCCCTTGACTTGTATGCCTGAAATCGTAGCCCAGTCAATTCTGCCGGTGGTCAGCGAGAAAGAGGGGATTCCCTGTATGACCCTCTGGTTTGACGAACTAGCCGGGACAGCTGGGATGGTGACGAGGGTAGAAGCATTTGTGGATATGATTCGCCGCAGGCAGATAAAAGGGCTATTAAAGGAGGCACATGCATGAACGTATACATGGGAGTTGATATCGGATCTGTCAGTAGTAACTTTGTATTAATGGACGGTAATTATCGTGTCCGCAAGAAGCTGTATCTGCGTACGCAGGGAAACCCGGTTAAAGCAATTCAAGAAGGTTTTGCATTGATACAACAGGATGTTGTTAATGAAAACTTGCGGATTCAGGGAGTAGGGACGACAGGGAGTGGCAGACATCTGTCAGCTGTTTTGCTGGGAGCAGATGTAGTGAAAAATGAGATTACTGCCCATGCTGTGGCGGCCGCACATCTTTTTCCCGACGTAAAGACAATCATTGAAATTTGGGGACAGGAATCCAAAATTATTATAATTAAAGATGCGATTGTTAATGACTTTGCAATGAATACCGTTTGTGCAGCCGGAACAGGATCTTTTCTGGATCAACAGGCATCACGGTTAAATATCCCCATTGAAGAATTTGGCGGCAGAGCGATTAGCTCCCGGCAACCAGTACGTATCGCAGGCAGATGTGGGGTGTTCGCCGAATCGGATATGATTCACAAACAGCAGATGGGCTATCCGATGGAAGATATCTTGATGGGGCTGTGTGAATCACTGGTCAGAAACTACTTAAACAACGTGGGAAAGGGGAAGAAAATCATTGAACCGGTTGTTTTTCAAGGCGGGGTAGCCGCTAACATTGGCCTGAAAAAGGCCTTTGAAAAGATCCTGGAAGTTAAAGTGAATATTCCTGAACATTACGATGTAATGGGCGCGATTGGGGCTGCTATACTATCTGCGGAACACCAGCAGCAAACGATGACACCAACGAACTTCAGGGGGCAGGCCTTTATCCTGGAAGGAACGTTTAATTCTAAAAGCTTTGAATGTAAAGGCTGTCCGAATGCCTGTGAGGTGGTCTGTATTAAACGTGGAGACGAAGTCCTTGCCTACTGGGGGGATCGCTGCAAAAAATGGGAAGGCTCAATCAAAACCCGCCAGCAGGATAAACGCAAAGTCGTTTAAGTGAAGAACGACGAAAATAGGTAAGGGTTTAGGTGTAATGTGATGCCAGGGGCTGAAGACTTAAGAACGCTTGGGTCCGGTCTTATGTCTTGCGTACAAGTTGGATGAGTGATGCTCTGGATGATTGGGCAAGGATAGCTAAATTTAATCTTTCTCTTTCGCCTTTACCCCCCTGCGCTAACCTTAAGCCTTCATCCCCGAGATGTTATTTTCGTACTAACCATCTGTTGACTGCTAAATAACGCAGGGGGCTGTTGTTTTTTTTATCACGACTTTTCCCACAGACCAAGGATAAAGCCCGGGGATGATAACGTTGAAAGTTTGTGTTCTTCTTCTTTGTTTAACGTTTCATCTTTCGCATCAGGTGGGATATATACACAACCTGCTGTAGCCAGCAGGTGTTTTTCATCAAGCGTCTGTAAATCAGCAAGGGTTTTTAAACTGGCATGGTGAAAAACCGAGGATTCATCGTTTCGTGCATGTTCTGCATACATCCTGCCCCAGGGACTTGTTTTGTTGATGGTTCCAATCAGGAGTTTACCGCCCGGTTTTAAGACACGATACAGTTCACTATAGGCCTGTTTGGCTTCGTGAATAAACTCAAAGGCTGCCATTGAGAATACACCATCAAAATAGTTGTCGGGGAACGCAAGATGGGCTAAATCCATTTCGCGGAAGGGGATGTCGACTTTTGCCTGAAGAGCCTTTCGGCGAGCAATTGCCAGCATGTCTGCCGAGAGATCAATGCCAGTGACGCTGCACCCGTATTGGTGTAATTTCAGACTAAAGTTGCCTGTCCCACAGCCGGCATCTAAAATTCTTGTATTGGCCAGCGGGGAAAATAATTTGATGGCCGCGTCTGTTTCAACCCGGTCTACAAAGCTGCCTAGTGGAGTCTCATACCATGCATCGTATTGATTTGCTGTTTCATTTTCAAACATCTATTTCATCCTCTCTTTTAAGAATGCTCAGAATAGCGTTCTTGTGCTCCATGATCTTTTCTTCTGATAATCCAGTTTTACGCAAGTTAATCTCTGTTCGTATCTGCGCAGGACGCCCCGAAAAAACATAGATACGGTCGGCCAGCAGCAGGGCCTCCTCGATGTCATGGGTGACAAAAAGTATGGAGGATTGATACCGTTGCTGCAGGTCTTTCAGCCATGCTTGCATTTTTCTTCGACTGATGGCGTCCAGAGAAGCAAAGGGTTCGTCAAGCAGCAGGATGTCGCTGGCAAACAAATAGGTTCGCAATAGGGCTGCGCGCTGTTTCATTCCTCCCGAGAGCTGACGGGGATAATAGTCTGAAAACCCTTCGAGTCCAAAATCCTTTAAATAGGTTTTTGCTTTTTCACGCGCTTCGGCTTTGCTTTTTCCCTTCAGCAAGAGCGGAATGGAAACGTTGTCCAGGATGTTTCGGGAGGGCAGGAGGAGGTCCTTTTGCTGCATATAGCTGACACGTCCTGTCTTGCCGGTCCATTTTTTATCGTCAATAAACACATCCCCGGTGTCGGGCAGCATTAACCCTGAGAGAATATTAAAAAGCGTGCTTTTCCCGCAGCCACTCGGTCCCAGAATCACAACAAATTCATGATCCGTCACCTCCAGGGAAAGGTGATCCAGTGTATAGATTTGATCCAGGCTTTTGGAAACGTCTGAAACCTTGATTGCCATGCAAAAATTCTCCTTGTTGCATACTTTTTTCTTTTTAACCCGTTCTGACCGTGAGCCACAACAACCGATGAAAATAGGTGATCAGGTTAGGTGTAATGTGATGCCAGGGGATGAAGGCTTAAGATTGCTTGGGTCCGGTCTTATGTTTTACGTACGAGTTGGTTAAGTGATGCTCTGGGTGACTGGGCAGGGAGAGCTAATATTAATCTTTCTCTTTCGCCTTTATCCCCCTGCGCTAACCTTAAGCCTTCATCCCCAAGAGGTTATTTTGGCACATAATGGTGAGACAAAACGAACCGTCCCCGTTGTCCCACCTTTCAAAACGTAAGATGTGAGACAAAATGAAACGTCCCCGTGTCTCCCCGTGTCTCAAAATCCGTGTGAATCCGTTAAATCCGTGTAATCCGTGTCTATTAACCCTTTTCTACTTAAGGCAAAAAGTCATTAGTGAACGCCTGCTGGCTGTCAATATTTTCATCGATGAGATTGTTATTGAACATGTAATCAGCATAGTTCTTCCATACCTGTTCCTTCATTTCGCCCCAGCGGGGTGCATCGGCCTGGTATTGTTTTGCCAGATAGATTTGACTTCCTTTGACTAGTTCTGCATCGAGTTCAGGGACAGCTTTTAAAAGAACACTGGCAGCGTCTTCCGGGTTTTCTATACAGAAGTTATACCCGCGTGATACTGCATGCATGAAATTTTTAACCAATTCAGGATTTTCAGATAGCTGCTTTTCACTGCTGATGATCACAGGTGTATAAAAATCCAGCGCGGATTCTTCATCTTTTAACGCAATAAAGTTTAAATCCATTCCCCGTTGCTCTGCTTCAATTCCGGTCCATCCATAATAGATCCATGAGAAATCAATATTTTTTTCAACACTGGTAAAAAAATCAGCATCACCAATATTAACCATGGATACTTTTGAAAAGTCAGCGTTATTATTGTCCATCAAGGTTTTTAACATGGCTGTTTCTGCCGGGGATCCCCATCCACCATAGATCTTGCCTTCAAAATCTGCAGGGCTTTTGATGCCTTTTGCAGTCGGAGCAGCGAATCCGGAGGTGTTATGCTGAATGACTGCTGCCAGTGCGCGTACCGGAATATCCTGTGAGCGGGCGATGGTAACCTCTTCCTGATAGGAGATGCCAAAGTCACCCTGACCGGCTGCGATTAACTGGGCGGTTCCTCCTTCAGCAGGCTGAATGATCTCTACGTCCAGGCCTTCTTCTGTGAAATAACCGTTTTCCTGTGCTGCATATAAGCCGGTGTGGTTTGTGTTTGGGAACCAGTCCAGTAAAACCGTTACCTTCTGGTTCTCCTGGGGAGAGGGAGTAGGTTCCCCGCCACAACCTGCTGTTGATAGCAATAAAGTGAGCAGCAAGGTAAATAGCATTGTTCTTTTCATTAGAAATTCCTCCATTTCAATTGATTATTCAGGCAACAATAGGGACGGTTTTTAATTAGTTTTGATGATTACAGTACATGATCATTGCATCGATTCCACGGCAATAACAGGTATTCCAGGAGATCGACCAGCAGAACCATTAAGAGGCTTAAAAGACAGATCAGCACAACTGCTGCAAGTACCTGATCAATGCGATAGCTCTTTTGAGCGATGGTCATGAAATAGCCCAGGCCTTTTGTGGCTCCCATCCATTCTCCTATGATGGCTGCCATGATACTGTAGGTTGCTGATATTCTCACCCCCGAGAAGAAGGCTGGCATTGCAGCTGGTACTTTTACCATCGTAAAGATTTCAAGTTTCCCGGCGCCCATGGACCGAAAGAGCTGGATCTGATCATAATCTACCGAATCAAGTCCTGACATTAAACTGATGACAATCGGGAAGAAGCAAACCAGTATTACGACCAAAATTTTCGGAAAGATGCCAAAGCCAAACCAGATCGCAAACAACAACGCAAGTGTAATCAGTGGAATCGTCTGGGATACAATGATCAGGGGGTAAAAAGTTTGTCGCAGCCAAACTATATTATCCAACAAAAACCCTATAAGAAAGGCTATCAAGATTGAGAGCGTGAATCCCAGGCCTGCTTCCATGAGGGTTGCTCCTGTATGGTTTAGTAATAACGGCAAACCTTCTATCAACGCGATCATCACCTGGCTGGGAGGCGGCAAAATGAAAGCCGGGACGTCTGCCAGTTGAACCAATAGTTCCCAGATCAATAGTAACAATAAAAAAGCGATAGCGGGATAAGCTTTGCTAAGCGTATTTATGGATTTTTTCATTAATGCTTACTCCATCCGGTTTATAATCAATTTTTACAACCGATATGGTTCGGGCAATGCCTGATTGATAGCAAAGTTCATGGGCCTTTTTTACAACTTCCAGTGCACTGTCCAGATCTCCCTCCATCGTAGTTTCCATTGGTCCTACAACGTAATTGAGACCTGATGCTTGAATGAGTTCAATCACGCTGTTTACTACTGAATAAATACGGTTTTCTTCCACCACCGGCAGAATCTGCAAGCTTACATTGGCTTGAGCCATTTTTCTAACCTCCTCAAAAATAAAACTGCCCTTTACCTTTGTGGGTAAAGAGCAGTTTTGAGATCATGATCAAATGGTCCCTACGCTGGCATTACCCAGATCAGGTTGCAGGGTCAGGACTCTATTAGTCCACTCTCAGCCGGATGATTCCAGCTCCCCTTTGTATTAGTTTTACATATTATATGCCTTATTCGATAAGAAATGCAAGCATAAATTTTAAGACATGCAAACATGTGAGACACGGGGACGTTCGTATGTCCAGCAAAGGCTGGTATGTTCAGCAGGAGACAGTCCTGCCAGGGAAAGAAGCAGAAACCCTGTAGCTTGGTTAGCAGTGGGGAAGGAAATTGAACTACTGGAGTCTAATGA
>JAYEHK010000138.1:0-35929 GCA_034659475.1 Bacillota bacterium
GACGCTCGATGGCTCGGCCTCCAGATCTCTTGTTTCGAGGTCACCTATGTGTTCGCTTGCGCTGCGGCCCGGTAACTCGCTCACCGCCCTTTAGACAGCTTTGTCATTAGACTCCAGTAGTTCGGTTCCCTTCCCCGTATCTCACAGTTGGTTAGGACATAAAATAAGGATGAAAGATTCTCTTTCATCCTTATTTTCGTCTTCTTTTATTCTGTTCATCAAGCCAGCATCGTTCAGTTCTGCGCACGAACAATTTCAAGGACTTCGCGGATGATTTGATCTATGTCTTTTCCGCTGGTGTTAACGCGAACATCCGCACAGGCATAGTAGGGCTCCCGTTCCTGAAGCAGCTTTTTTATATCCTCCAGCGTAGTCCCTTTCTTCAGCAACGGCCTGGAGCCTTTCTTTCGGTTTACACGCTCAAAGATATCCTCGGCACTGGCATCCAGACAGATTAATACGCCATTCGTACTTAACGCTTCCATGTTCTCTTGCAGGAGAACAAAACCACCACCGGTTGCAATGACCAGGTTCTTACGTGTCCCAAGTTTCTTCGCCATCAAACTTTCTTCAGACCGGAAACGCACTTCCCCATAACAACGGAAAATATCCGGAATGGACATCCCAGTCACTATTTCTATTTCGCGATCCATATCCACGAATTCTTTTTTTAGTCGCTGCGCTAACCTGAATCCGATCGCACTTTTTCCAGTACCCATGAAACCAATTAGAACAACATTATTTTTCATTCATACACCTTTTTCTGTTTTTCTATCATCATTCTATTCACTTTCCCACCCTGGTTCTCCACATTCCTTCACTTACAATTGAAAGAAATAACTGTATATATATATGTTTCAGCAGACTAAAAAATTTCACTAAATTTGATTGAAACAAACCGTTCTTATCTTTTGCCCGATGTCAAATGAATTGCCCTCAACTCACCACGGTGGTTCATCGGAAATTCTAACACGACCGGAGATCGGGTTAACGATCACATATAGTCTTCGGTCGCCATTGGACAGTGTCACCGTTCCACCGGAACAGGCGCCCGAAGAGTAACATATGCAGGTCTTACAGCCCCCCAGAGTAGTCGAAAACGTGGTTGTTCCTACAAAAAAAACACCCTGTGACAAACTGCAGGTATCTCCGCCAACAACCTTATACTTCTGATTCTCGCTATCATTGGTATAGAACTTAATCGTTTTGGCTGCCCCGGTGGTAATGGCATCCTGGCGGCAGGATCGTATAACCCAAGTTAACTGCCTGGCATCTGATTTCAGTTTCGCTGTCTGTAACGGATTAGAAAAAGCAGGGAGTGCTATCGCTGCTGCGATGACAATCAAACTCAAGACGCATAACAACTCGATCAAAGTAAATCCCCGATTTCTCCTAACCACGCCATCACTCAACTTTCGTTATTGTACATAGGGGCTGCCGTTTTTCAAGTGTTTGCGCATGCGATGCAGAACAAAAACCTCCATACCTCGCGAAAACTTGGTGCCCAGGAATTCTTTGCGGTGCAGGGGACGAACCAAAATCGTATACAACCCTGCCCGGTTTCCTCCCAGGACATCGGTAAACACCTGATCACCAATCACTGCAACCTCGTCAGGTTCGACCTGCATCAGTTCTACCGCACGATAAAATGCAGATCTGCGTGGCTTCTGGGCACGATGAATAAATGGAATATCCAGCTGTTCTGCTACCTTCTGCACACGCTCGGCACCATTATTGGACAAGATACAGGCCTGAAAACCATTTTCCTTAAGCTGCCCAAACCACTCTACGATCTCGGGCCTTAGTTGGTTGCTGTTCCATTCTGTAACGGTGTTGTCCAGGTCAAAAATAAATGCCTTAATCTTTGTTTGTTGTAGTTCCTCCAGGGGTATGGACAATAGGGAATCTACATAAATCTTTGGATAGAGAATTCTACGCATCTTTCACCTCAACGCTTCGTATTTCCTCCCCTAATCTCCTTTACCGGACCGCATGGAAACTTTCTTTTAACATTTGAGCGGCGACCTCTGGTGCTACTGGATTCATGTAGACGCCAGTCGCTACCTCTACCCCCGCTGCAACCAAAAGTCTCGGGGTGATTTCCATATACCAGTGATAGCCCGGTTCATAGGAAGCATTTACGGGAGCAGTGTTAATCACAAAATTATACGACGGATTATTCAAACAATCAAGAATAGCGGTTGTAAGTCGTTTGGAAAGCGCAGCCAGCTCTTTCACTTCAATATCATTCATTTGCCCGAAATGCTCGGTATGACGTTTAGGAACAATCCATGTCTCATAAGCAAAACGAGGCGCATAAGGGCAAAGGACCAGATAACACTCGCTCTCGTAGATGACACGTTCTTTGCTTTCCTGCTCCTGTTTCAGCATGTCGCAAAGCAAACAACTGCCCTTTTGAGCATAGTACTGTGGCAGACCCTGATTTTCCTGGGGGACAAAAGGCAGGCCTACAATCTGACTATGGCTGTGCTCCAGAGAAGCGCCTCCAAACATCCCGCAATTTTTATATATTTGTATGTATTTGATGCGCGGATCTTCACGCAGACAATTATAGCGTTCTTTTAACATAGCTGCGATCATCTCAATACGTTCTACATCAAAACTATGAAATCCACTGCCATGTTCAGGGGTTTCGATAATCACTTCGTGCTGCCCCAGACCGTTATAATTAGTATAAATACCCGTCGTTTTTTTCTCCAAATCACCCACAAGGGGAAAGGCAGAAAACTTATTGGGAATGGTTCGAATCAACCACCCTGGGGTATTAGCCTCTGATGAATTCCTTCCATAAACAGCAATCTCCGGTGGGGTAAAATGCTCATTTCCTTCGCAGAAAGGACAGAAACCTGCGTTTTCAGCCGAGGCCTCTACTCCCTTTTTGGCAATCGGAAAATCATTAGGTTTCAAAGCCCGATCAGCAGCAACCGCAACCCAGTTATTCTTAACCAGATCTCTTCTAATCTCAGACATCATTCTTTCCCTCCTTGAATCTTCTCTTGCAGGCCCTCTAATAATGATAACGCAAATTTCGAAAATGTAAAATTATGCATGCAAAAACATCAGGATTGACACGGGGACGGGGTTATTGACAACATTTTAAAATCTAAATCTGATTAGTTAGAAAATAGGTTGAATAGACGCTGACTAACGCGGACTTTCTGGACTTACGCAGACCTTTTTTTTTTAAGGGGTGAGGAGTAAGGGCAATGCCTGGCGCATAGCGCCTGACTCCTAACTCCTCACCTCTTTTCATCAGTGGTTGTGGCCTGCTGCCATGGAGGGTTCCCCTGCGGAAAGTCATATTAGTGAGTTTGAATGTATAAGTGCCCATTGGGTGAAATATTCTTGCAGCAGTCTCCGCATACTGACAACCTCAACGCCCCTTAATAAAAGAAAAAACCACCTGATAGGCGGCTAGTGATCCATATATTTATCCTTCGAATCCAATCTCCCGAATCAATTTGTTTACGGCTCTTTTTTCTATCCTGGATACATAAGATCTTGAAATACCCAGCTTACGGGCAATATCCCGCTGGGTTTCCTTTAATCCAGAAAAGATACCATATCTCATTTCAATGACCTGTTGTTCCCGTTTAGACAGGTTGTTCATTTTGTCCTTGATCTTTTCTTCCTGCATTTTCACTTCCACGATTTCAATAATTTCGTTGTCAAGGGTCAGTATATCGATCAGTGATATTTCGTTGCCTTCCTTATCATAGCCAATCGGATCATAGATGGAAACTTCCTGTTTTACCTTCTTTATATTTCTTAGATGCATTAAAACTTCATTCTCAATACACCTGGCTGCATAGGTAGCTAACTTCACGCCTCGTTCAAAATTATAGGTGTTGATGGCTTTGATCAAACCAACCGTGCCAATAGATATCAAATCCTCCATATCTTCACCACTGGTTTCATACTTACGAACGACATGTGCAACCAATCGCAAATTATGTTCAATCAATCTATTGCGAGCATCAATATTGCCTTCCTGCAATTCTATTAGACAACTTCTTTCATCCTCTGCCTCCAAAGGCTGCGGAAATACCTGATTGTTCAGGTATCCGAACAGAAATAGGTACCCTTTCAGCACCGCGCTAATAGCCAGTGCCCAGCACAAAAATGTCAAACGACCACCTCCAAAAAAAGTGAGTGCCTTACAATATATGAAGGCGGCAGACAAAATGTACCTGAATTTTTTATGTAAATTGTGGAATTATGGGTGTCTGTTGAAAATTTTGACTTGAAAAAAACGCTTCCCGAACGAAATCCGGAAAGCGCTATGTTCATTCATGAAATAAGATTTACAATCCACATGATATACCAGTTGTTTTCCGGTATCAATATGTTTTCTTTGGCTTTTTGGCTGGTACTATTGAAGTAGCTGTAGGGTCAACAGCAGCTTTTTCAGCCTTTTTCTTCTTTTCTTCCTTCTTTTTAGGACTCTTATCACCCATCGTAACATCCTCCAATCACTCATTAGCTTAAGTATACTACCCTACTGATTATAAGAAAAACTAGGATCAAACTTATTATCAAACATTGGCCAAGGGAAATTCATTAGAAAATCTCAACGCCATGGCAGACTCTTTGCCTTCAAAGTTATCATTATCGCCTTTGATTAAATTTTACCTCTGATATTTTAACCGTGATTGAATAATTAAGCAATGCTTTTTTAGTCCATCCATAAGACCTTCCTATATGTAACATATAGAAAGGTCTTCTATAAGACTTCCTTAATGAGCTTCATATTCTGGTTCCTGAAGGGCCACATTACTCTTAAGCTGCTCGCCTATTTCCTTCACAGTCATCATCAGGTCTTCATGGACTTTCATTAGCCTCCAGATGGCAATAAATGAAAAGATGATTCCCCTGCAGAAACGAATAAATCTCCCCTGTTTGAATGCATTAGTGCCCATTGAGTGAAAGTTGTGTTACTACTATGCTTTGTAAGCGGTGGCTTCGATTTCCACCAGCGCATCTTTTGGCAGCCTGGCAACTTCGATTGCCACGCGGGCCGGGTAGTCTGCTGTGAATACAGTAGAATATACTGCGTTCATCGTTGCAAAGTTGTTCATGTCTGATAAATAGACCGTTACTTTAAGAATATCTTCGATGTTCATCCCCGCTGCTTCGACGATGGCCTGCAAATTTTTCAGGCTCTGTTGGGTTTGAGCGGTGATATCGTTTCCTGCGAATTCTCCTGTTGAAGGATCAATAGGTAATTGTCCGGAAACAAACAGGAAGTTTCCTGCTTTTGTCGCCTGTGAATAGGGCCCTATTGCAGCTGGTGCATCTTTGGTGTTAATAATATCTTTCATTAATTACTCTTCCTCTCTTATTATCATTCTTATTTACATATCTTAAACCATTCCACAGCATAGTACATCAATCACTTATAAGTTAAGTCATTTACGTCTCTGTTATACTGCCTTCTGCTGTTTCTTTTTAATAATGGTAATGGCTCCATCAGGACAGACCATCTGGCAAATTCCACAGCCAATACAACTGTCTTTGTCTTTTGGCTGAACGATCGGGGTGCCATAAACCCCTAATTTATCTGACCAGATCAGAGTATGGGTGGGACACTTTTCTTTGCAAAGGCCGCAGCCCTTACAATAACCTGGAAACATGCGGTAAGTGGCTTTATCCATCTCATGAATGATGGGGTCTTCTTTATGCATTAGTTTGCCCCTCCTTCCTGCAGGGATTCTTCTGCCATCTGTTTTCCTAATTCCAGTGCCTTATAATTCAGCTCTCTCAAGGCTGGATTCTTTTCAAATTTCGCGGCTAATTTGTGATCTAATGCATTTTTGGCAGCCTCAAAGCTGACTACATTAGTCAGTCCAATAACTGCACCCATAATAATGATATTAAACACACGGGGATGTAGTTCATTATTCGCTGTATCCAGTGCAGGGATGCCTATTATTTGTTTGGCTTCCTGGGGCATTTCATCTGAATTAACCTTAATACTTGCATCATACACATAAAGGGTTTCTGGTCCGGAATAGTCTACTGTTCTGGATATAGCCCGATCACTTAGCGCGATAACCATATCCGCCTTATCAAACTTAGGAGATCCGATTCTAGTATCACTGAACTGGATAAATGCGATGGAAACACCACCGCGCTGCTCAAGTCCAAAGTTCGGAATATATAAGGCCTGTCTGTCAGAATTATAAGCAGCTTCTGCAAGGATCTCTGCAATGGACTGTACGCCCTGACCGCCTTCACCAGCAAGTGCAATTCTCAGTAATGCCATTTATTTATCCCCCTTTCCAAAGGGACTTTTTAATTCTCCAACCGGATATTGTTGTTCCATTTCATCCTCTAGGAATGCCCAGGTTTGCTGTGCATTGGTTTTCCAATTGGTTGGACAGGTCGACAATACTTCTACGAAGGAGAAGCCATTGCCTTCAATTTGGTTGGTGAGCGCATTTTTTAAATATTTTTTCAACTGTTTATACTTTGAGACGGTCGCTCTGGCTACATAAGCACTATCCGCCGCTACTGCAGCCACGAATTCTGGCCCCATGGTGGGGTAACCTGTCTCTTCCGGGTCCCTTCCATAAGGACTGGTTTCCGTCTTTTGTCCTGGAAGCGTTGTCGGCGACATCTGCCCACCTGTCATTCCATAGTTGACGTTATTACACAGAATGACGGTAATCTTTTCATTTCTTACGGCTGAATTCAACAGATGCTGTGATCCGATTGAATATCCGCCACCATCGCCCATATACCCAATACAGATTAGTTCGGGCCGGGCTCTCTTAATACCAACCATGACAGGGTTTGTTCTTCCATGATGGGTCTGAGTGCTGTCACATGCAAAAAAGTCCCACGCAAGCAGGGAACACCCGATATCACAACCAAATACAGTCTGATCCTGTATCCCCAGTTCATCGATTACTTCTCCAAGAGCCTTTAATATAATCCCATGTCCACAACCCGGACAGAATTTATGAGGCTTAGTGGAAAGATACCATGATTTTGGAATTGACGGTGCTATTGTTGTCATCTTGTTACCCCCTTTCTTATAAGATACTCTTTACCTTCTGAACAAGATCATTCTCGATAATCCCTACGCCAGGCATGTACAGATGTTCAATCTGCATGGTCTCTCCATAGATTTCCTGCCTGGTCAGTCTCTCAAACTGTCCGTATGCTGATTCTGCGATGAGCAGCTTTTTGGCACTATTCTTATTAATTGCATTACGCAAGGCTTTAGCTGGATAAGGTCTTAGGGTGATGGGCCTGAAATATCCTGCCTTGATCCCCTGTGCACGCAGCACCTTCACCGCATCATTGGCTGCGCGAGATACAATTCCATGTGAAAGAATAATAACATCTGCATCTTCACAATCGTGTTCCTCATACTCTTCAATCTCCGGTGAGATGGATTCATATTCTGCCGATACCCGCATAATCACTTCATATAGTTCTTCTTCTAGGCTGTAAATGTTGCAAAGATGGGCCGGTTCTCTCACTTCACCTATCTTTTCATCAAATCCAACCAGCGGATAGGGCTTAATCATTTCGATACCTCGATCTTCAGGGTTGTAGATATCAAGTGGCTCTCTCATTTTAGCCTGATATCCGTCCCCCAGGACAAATACCGGGAACCTGTACTTCCAGGCAGTATTAAAAGCCTTGATGGTATAATCAAATATTTCCTGGTGAGTAGCCGTTGAATATACAATCCTGTGTCCTTCGCCATTCCCGCCAAAGGTTGTCAGTGTCACTTCCTGCTGGGAGTACACGACGGTCCCGGAAGAAGGCCCTCCTCTTTGCTGAATCACCGCTACGAGCGGAAGTCTCATTGCTTCAGCCATGCCAAATGGCTCCTGCATGAGAACGTTACCCGGTCCTGCTGTAGCTGTAAAGGCTTTTTTCCCTGCCTGAATCGCTCCACAGGTAGTGAAACCAGCAGAGAGTTCATCCTCGGTCTGCAAGAAACTACGTTGATATTTGGGCGCTAATCGGGTCCAATAGTGCATAATCTCATTCTGTGGGGTAATAGGATAGCCAAACATTATGTCTGCATCTGCTGCAAGACATGCCCAGGTTACTGTTTCATTTCCGGTGAGAAATGATTTCCCTGATTGATCCGTTATTTTCGCCATTGCTGTAAGACACCTCCTGTTCTATATTTTATTCATCCTAACCACATTTTGCGGATGTGAAAAAGTAACAACTTCCGAACTTAGGTCGAGAGTTGTTTGCTAACGAATCCCGCATCGTTATATTACAGCTCATTGACACCTCATTCATCAGAGACTAAGAAAAAGAAATGCCGTTTATTAAGCTCTTCGTAGAGCTTTTCCAGATAAGACTCCTGTGTGAACTCCCTGGTCAATAACTAGTCCTCCATTTACCAGCACATATTCAATACCCGTTGGATATTGAATCGGATCTACATAATTCCCATTATCAATGACCGTGTCCGGATTGAAAATCGTAATGTCAGCAAAATAACCAGAAGCAATCAGACCTCTTTGTTTAAAACCAAACCATTGGGCAGGTTTACCCGTCATTTTCCGCACGGCTTCTTCTAAAGTCAGAGCGCTCTGTTCGCGTACATAGCGTCCTAAAAGACGAGGGAATGACCCATAAACACGGGGATGGGGTTTACCTCCCAGAAGTCCGTCGGTACACACCATGTGTTCCGGTCGTTTCATGAAACCCATTACATGTTCTTCGAATCCGTAAAAATCAACCATTCCAACTGCGTTTTCTTCCTGCAGCAACAAATCAAAGGTAGCCTGATAAGGATCTTTGCCTCGCATCTGTCCAATCTCTATAAGACTACGTCCGATAACATCCTGATTGGCTTCGGTTTTTACACTGGTTACATAAATCTGATCCAAACCGGCAAAGTCTACAAAGTTGTCCCATCCAGGTATGCCATGTTCCATATCGTAGATCATTTTTTCTCTGAGTTCAGGATCTGCTAATCTTTCCAACACCTTATTGGTTCCTCCGTCATGAACCCACGGGGGAAGGATAACACCCAGCATGGTGCTGCCGGCAACATAGGGATACTGGTCAAAGGATACCCTGATTCCTTCTTCTTGGGCTTTATCCAGGTATTTTAGCACTTCTTCGAATTTATCTTTATTGTTCTTTCCGCAGACTTTCATGTGTGAAAAATGTACTTTTACACCAGATGCACGGCCAATCTCGATTACTTCCTGCATGGATTCCAGAATTGCATCTGCTTCACTGCGCTGATGGATGACAAACACTCCGTCAAATTCAGCAACAACTTTGCAAAGCTCTATCAGTTCTTCGGTTTTGGAATACGCACAGGGCATGTATATCAAACCCGTGGACATTCCCCATGCACCAGCTTCCATTTCCCGTCGTGTGATTTGTCGCATCTTTTCCATCTCTTCCGGGGTAGGCTGCCGGTTATCCAGTCCCATGCCTTCCATGCGAATGTTTCCGTGCGGGACTAGATAGGCTTCATTTATGCCCATGCCTGATTTTTCCATCATCGATAGATATCCATCTGTGTTTTCATAATTCCAGTCAATCTGATCAGTGTCTCCATCCAAACCTGCCAGGTTTTTTCTCCAGGGACTGATATACTCTTTTGGCAGTGGTGCCATGGATATTCCATCCTGACCCAGCATTTCAGTGGTGATCCCCTGCCTCACCTTGGGTTCCACCCGTGGCTCAAGTAAAATAACCAGGTCTGAATGGCTGTGCGCATCTATAAATCCTGGTGCTACGACTAAGCCGTCTGCCTCGATAATTTTATCAAAATCTTGTTCTTCAACTTTGCCAACGGCAGTAATCATATTATCTTCTATGCTTACATCTCCAGAAAATCTTGTTTTTCCTGTTCCATCAATTATGATTCCATTTTTTATTAATGTTTTCATACGTTCACCTCCAATTTATCAATTTATTCTTCATCCACAAAACCACTCGGAGCTGGTTTGACGCCTAATTTACCTTCAATATATGAAACACCGAAGAATACAACAGTACTTACAATAGATCCTAAAATAATAGACATGATTCCATAAGGTTCGCCAAGATACTGCCATATAAATGCTGCAGCACTACCCAGGATAATTGAATACAAACCTGCATTTACAGTTGCATTTTTATAAAATAAGCCGAAAACAAATGCCCCAAATGGTCCTGCAGATCTCATAGTAAATGCAAACACCAGTAACGGAATAATAGATGTTTTACTTAAAGCTATGATTAAGGCACCTACACCAACCGTAACAATGACCCATCTGGATGTACTAACGAGTTGGTTATCAGTAGCATCTGCATTGATATATTTTTGATAAACATCTTTTGTAAACAGCGTTGATACTGCAATTAGATTTCCAGAGGCACTGGACATGGTTGCAGCCACCACGGATGCAAGCACCAATCCTGCAAGCAACGTAGGAGCAAAGTTAACCGCAGCTGTAGCCATTGCAGTATTAGGATCAATGTTCGGGAATCTAGCTAGTGCGACCAATCCGATCGTCGCAGGAATAAACCCATATAAAGCCATAAGCAAAGCTGTAAGCATAGAACCCAGACGAGCCGTCTTAATGTCTTTAGCAGCAAAGTAGCGCTGCACTGCCTCCTGCCCGGTAGAAAATGTCATAAAATACATAACAATCAAACCGAAAATAGTCTTCCATCCAATTTTAGTTAATGCCATCTGCTCCTGTGGCAGAGATGCAACAATTGAACTCCATCCTCCAGCATTGTGTATGATAACAGGTGCCGCAATCGCCATTCCCAACGTTATGAATATAATATGAACGATATCAGTCATAGCAACAGACATTAATCCGCCTAAAAGCGTATAAAGTGTAACCACAACAGCGGATATAACGATGGTCGTTTTAAAATCAATTCCCGCCACAACACTGATAATTGTTGAGGTTGCAATTACCTGCACTGCGGCTAATGCAAACCCTGCTGATATCGCCAGAGCAGTTGTTATAATATGTGAAGGGGTTCCATATCTGCGTCCAAGGATTTCAGGAACCGTTGTCGCTAATGCTTTTCTCAAGTAAGGAGCTACAAAGGAAACCAAAAAAATTCCTATGCCGGCACAAACTACATACCAACCTGCCGATAGGCCCCAGTCTCCGTAAGCTTTGGCTGCTACACCAACAGTACTGCCACCTCCAATTTCAGCGGCAGCCAACGTACCAGCAAGCATAAAAGGTCCTAAATTTCTCCCAGCTAACATAAAATCCTTTGAATTATTTATTTTCCGCTTTGCTGCATAAATTCCAATACCAACCATAATTGACATATATGCGACAACAATCCAAAATACTGTGTCCATTAAATTCCCTCCAATTATTTATGTGATTTTACCTTAGAACCGATTCAATGATTCCGTAATATCCTTTAGATGCATTTAATAATTGGTCAATTTCTATATACTCATCAATGGTATGGGCCTGATTTTCTCTGGAGGGACCATAACCAATCGTTTTAATTCCTTTTTCTCCAGCATAATGACTGCCATTGGTACAGAAAGAATATTCTGTTACTTCAGGATCAAAACCCAATTCCCGTAACCCATTTAGCGCCTTTTGAACAAATTCATCGTCTTCTTCATACAACCATCCCGGGAAAAATCTTTCTCCCTCGATAATTTCCCCGGTATAGCACGTTTCTTGTCCAAATGCAAAACTCACTTTCGCTTCAAATTCCGGGTCTTCTTGCTTCATTTCTGTAATCAAATCCTGCAATGGCTGAAGAACACTTTCTTTCGTTTCACCGACCAGCAGTCTCCGATCATAAGTCACTTTACAATAATCAGGAACAACTGAAGCGCCCGGATATGGTGATGATTTAATATCTGTAAGTTCAAGAATACCCTTCCCCAAAACTTCATGTGTTGGAGTTGCTATTTGCCTTATTTTTTCAATGAGTTTTGACATTTTATAGACAGCATTCACTCCCGTATGAGGATTAGCCGAATGAGCTGGTACGCCAAAAGTTTCAACTACGATTTCAGCTCGTCCTCTCTGGCCCTTCTTTATATTCAACTCAGAAGCCTCACCAATAACAACATAATCAGGATTGATCTTTTCGCTAATGTTGCGAGCTGCAATTCCTTCATACATTTCTTCATGAACTACCCCTGCAACATAGATGTCTCCCGCAAAATCTCTATCTGTATCCTGGGCAAAAAAACTCGCTGCGCAAAGCATTGCAACCAGCGAACCCTTCATATCAGATGTGCCTCTTCCATATATTTTCCCATCTTTTATTTCCCCGCCAAAAGGATCCTGTGTCCATTTAGACAAATCCGGCACAGGAACAGTGTCCATGTGACCATCAAGCAAAATGCTTTTGCCTTCCTTTTTTCCTTTAATATGTGCAACAACGTTACCATACTTATCAACAGTTACCTGATCAAAGCCCATTGACTCAAACGCCTGTTTGAATTTATCCGCTACCGCTCCTTCCTCTCCTGAATAGCTCTTTGTTTTTATCACCTCCTGACATAATTCAATTACTTGATCTTTCCTTTGATTATTGAGCATTAATTTTTCCCTCCTTTTTGAAGCTTTCAAATTCACCGTCCCAAACAATACTTCTGTATTTGTCAGGATCAGTATCCCCTTCGGTACTGAAAAACAGTATCTTTGAATCTTTGTTAAGTTTCAAAGACTCCCGCAGTTTTCCTAAGGCTGTATCCTGCATAATTTCACTCAGAACTCCAATTCCGATCGCTCCTGACTCACCAGAAATAATCCGTGGATCTGTGCCCAGCGGATTTCCTAAGATCCTCATACCACGTGCTGAAAGATTGTCAGGGCATGAAATAAATGCATTGGCATAATCATATAAGATATTCCAGCCTATTGGGTTGGGCTCTCCACACGCAAGCCCTGCCATAATGGTATTCATATCGCCGCCTACATTTTTAATCTTGCCTTCAAGAGCTGAACGGTATAGGCAATCGGCTTTATCTGGTTCTACGATAACAGCAATCGGCGGATCATCAGGGAATGCAGACGCGAAAAATCCTACCATTGCACCTGCCAGCGCACCTACACCAGCCTGTATAAAAATGTGAGTTGGTTTTTCACCTTTCATTTGTTCCAACGCCTCTGATGCCATAGTGGCATAACCTTGCATAATCCAGGTGGGTATTTCCTCGTACCCATCCCACGCAGTGTCCTGCACCATTACCCAACCTAGTTCCTGCGCCTTCTGTAAAGCAAATCGAACCGCATCATCATAATTCAAATCAGTAATATAGGCTTCCGCACCTGTAGCCTTAATATTTTCCAGACGTCTTTGAGCCGAACCAGCCGGCATATAAACAACAGCCTTCTGCCCCAGTTGCTGGGCAGCCCATGCTACCCCTCTACCATGGTTTCCATCTGTTGCAGTCGTAAACGTAATATCTCCTAATCGGGATCTGATTTCAGCCGATTTAAGATAATTAAAACTAAGACCTTCCAGAGGAAGTTCCAAACATTTTGCAAGATACCTTCCCATCGCATAAGACCCACCCAGAACCTTAAAAGCATTTAGCCCAAAACGATAGGATTCATCCTTTACAAAGATTTGTTCTACACCCAGATGCTCGGCCAGATTATTCAGACTCCACAGGGGCGTGGGAGCATAATTGTCTACACTTTTATGAAATTGCATTACCTGTTTCACTACTTCTTGATTTAAAAATTCAGCAGATGTCTTTTGGTTTTCTTGTCTTGCTCTTTCGTTCACTTTCCACTTCATTGTTTTAATTCCACCTCCCTAAAACTATTCATTAAATATTTGTTATTTTTTAAGCTTTTTATTCTCACTAGCACAATTGCCTGAAATATCCACCATCTTAGCCTCTAACATCACGAAGCATTTTGACATCTAAAAGGTTTTTGCACCTCCTTCAGACTGCTATCATTAATTGATAATAATTTAGAACCAATAAAGGTTCTTTGTCAGTGTTATTTTTAGTTTTTGCAAATTGCATACCATTATCCAAGAATTCAGCAATTTCAGCTTTTCGGGGATATAACCCTAATATTTGTCTCTAAGTTTATTATCAAAATGATAAATGTATATTTCCGTTAATCCCAACATCAGGCATATCTATAATATTTATCAGTTTGATAAATATTATCAAACTGATAAAATAAAATACAAGATCCACTATACTCTGTACGTTTTTGCTCTATATGTAAGAAATTTAGGAGGAAATATAATTGCTCAATTTAATAGACATTCACGATTCTGTTGCCCAGGTTGCAGAAGCCATTGCCACTGTTGTACAGGTCGATGTTGAAGTCGTTAACACAAACTATATTCGAGTGGCCGGAACCGGAAAGTATGCGGATCATGTTGGTGAGTCAATGGGAAGCAATTATGTATATCAGAAGATTTTGGCTGACAAGATCGATGTCTTTATCCCCAATCCCGGGCAGCACCCTTTCTGTAACTCCTATCCGGAAAAGGAACACTGTGTAGAGTGTGCGGAGTTAGCTGCACCGATTTTCCTGAATGACAGGGCAATAGGTGTTTTTGGCATGATTGCTTTTAACGAAACACAACGCGATTTGCTGGTTCGTTATCAAAATGAGTTTTTGGAGTTTATAAAACAAATGGGACAGATGATTGCCGCGAAAATGAACGAATCCCTGTTCATAAAAGAACTCATGATTACACAAAAGCAGCTTGAAGCCATTATAGACTCTGTAAACGAGGGGATTATCGCCATTGACACCGAGGGTCAAATTACCCACTGCAATCATTCTGCTGAAGTATTATTGCACCGAAGCAGGCACGAAATTATAAACCAGTCCTTTCAAAATATGGGTCTTAAAACGCACATGCTGGATGTTTTGGAAACCGGAGTGGGCTATATAAATCGTGAGATTACGTACAACGAGCATAACCAATACTTTTTAAGTACTGCCCGTCCCATTTTAAATCAGGGACAAATCGCTGGTGTCGTCGCCAGTTTTCTGCCGATCACTGAAGTTAAACAGCTCATTTTAGATTATACAGAACACCAGATTGATATCCCAATCAATGAGATTGTTGGAACCAGTCAAACCATGGTAGATTTACGTGCTAACATTTTACGGTTTGCGCACAGTTCCTCTACGGTACTCATCCGTGGGGAAAGCGGTACCGGTAAGGAATTAGTTGCTCGGGCCATCCATAGCAACAGTCCCCGCAAGGATAAACCTTTTATTGCTATTAATTGCAGTGCCATACCCGATACTTTATTGGAAAGTGAATTGTTTGGTTATGAGGAGGGGTCATTCACCGGCGCCAAGCGCAAGGGAAAACCAGGAAAATTCGAGATGGCAGATGGAGGGACCTTGTTTCTTGATGAAATCGGTGATATGCCAATTCATCTACAGTCTAAAATTTTGCGTGCTTTACAGGAAAAAACAATTGAAAGAGTCGGGGGGAATTTCAGCATTACGCTTAACCTTCGTATCATCTCCGCCACCAATCGCCCCCTGGAGGAAATGATCACCCAGGGCCAGTTCAGAGAAGACCTATACTATCGTTTGAATGTTATCCCCATTTTCACTACGCCTCTTCGCGAGAGAACGGACGATACTCCATCATTATTGGAACATTTTACTCAGAAGTATAACCGGCTTTTCAACAAATCTATTAAAGGGTTTTCAGAACAAGCCATAACCGCAATCATGAACTATCCGTGGCCAGGCAATGTACGGGAACTGGAGAATGCAATAGAATATGCTTTTAATATAGAAACATCCACCTATATTTTAGCCAATAGCCTGCCTGCGAAGATGCGGGAAGTGAACACACACACTTCACCCTCCCGCGTCAGATCACTGGATGAGGTTGAAAAAGAAGCCATCCAAGCTGTGCTCAACCATTATGGGAGAAACGTAGATGGCAAAAAGAACGCAGCCAAAGCCCTGGGTATAGGGATAGCTACCCTGTACCGCAAGGCTAACTTATATGGTTTATAGAAAACAACTTTTTTCACATTGACAAACAGCCTTTATTTAGTCATTATTTATTACGTAGGTAAAGCATGTTAGGAAGGAGTTACTATGGAAGATTTTACTAAATTTGTTTGTTATCGATTAAAAACTACCATTAAGAAAGTTGAAAAACATATTGGCGAAGCTTTGAATGAATACGGTGTAACAATGGCCCAGTCTTTTATCCTCTTTGCTCTTTTGGAAAAGGATGGCTGCACCCTCACCGAGATAGGTGCCAAAGCTAGAATTGACAATTCTTCGCTTACCACAATGGTAGACAGGCTAGAAAAAGAAGGGCTGGTCGAACGTAGACTTTTCGCCCAGGACCGCAGAGTGGTTGCCCTCTATCTTACCGATAAAGGCCGCGAACTGGGTCAGAAGGTGTTCTCCACCGGATCAGAATACAATAAGCTATTAACTGAAAAGTTAGGTGAAAACGCAGCAACCTTTTTTGCCTCTCTGGATGCCTTAAACGAAGTACTGGATCAAGACTAAACGATTTTCCAACAATTAAAGAAACGACATAAATAAGCCTTGATATATACAAGGATGTTTTGTGTCGTTTTTTTATGAAGTATACAGTATTACCGTGCAAAGCGTTCCCCCTATGACAGCATTCTAAGCTACAATCAAACCTAAAAATCTCTGCATTGGCACTGTTCCCCCCGCCCTATATGGAATTGTTTGCCTGTCTGTGTTAACCTCCTCTGATGCATAGAGTTCTATGCATCAGAGGAGGTTAACACAGATGACACAATTGCCGTATCAGGTAAGGTTTTGGGGCGTAAGAGGATCTCTCCCGGTTCCAGGCCAGGACACCGTTGTTTTTGGTGGAAATACAGACTGTGTACAGATCCAGATTGGACACAGTCTTTTTATCATGGATGCTGGAACGGGTATATTTAATCTGGGAAAACATCTGGTAGAACAGAACGCACCAATATCAGGGGATATATTTATTACCCATACTCACTGGGATCATATTCAGGGTTTTCCTTTTTTTGGTCCAGCCTTTATCGGAGGTAATCATTTCACATTATACGGACAGAGTAAAACAGATCTTACCTTCGCTGACCTCATGAAGGGGCAGATGATGCATGAACATTTCCCGATCAGCCTGGATAAAATGGGCGCAAGAATCAGTTTTCAAGAACTCAATGCAGGGGATAAACTGAACCTGGGCGATGAAGTAATGCTGACCACCGTTCACAATAATCATCCCGGAGGAGGTCTTTCCTACCGTCTTGACCACGCTGGAAGATCGTGTTGTTATGTAACTGATACCGAACACACCGTACCACCCGATAATGCATTAAGCGAATTCGTTCAGAATACCAACCTATTAATCTATGAGGTATACGCAGGAGATTGCCGAACAGGTTGAGACCCTTTTAAATATTGGCATTGCCCTTTCAGCCGAAAAGGATCATAATCGTCTCCTGGAAATGATCGTAACAGAGGCACGCCGTATCACCAATGCAGATGCAGGCACCCTGTATCTCTGTGAAAAAAATAAACTAACCTTCAGAATCATGCAAAATGAAACGATGAATACCTTTAAAGGGGGACATGGAGAAATCATAGACATTCCCCCTGTTCCGATAAGAAAAGAAAACGTCTCTGGCTACACCGCGCTTACCCGACAGAATGTTAATATTCCTGATGTCTATCAAACCGAAGCGTTTGATTTTTCGGGACCGCGTAAATTTGACGAAACAACCGGCTACAAAACGCTTTCCATGTTGGTTGTTCCCCTGCAAAACCATGAAAATCGTGTGATCGGGGTTCTTCAGCTCATTAATGCCAGGGATATAAAAGGAAACCCGATACCCTTTGCCCAGTATTTTGAAAAGGTTATCACCTCGCTGGCCTCCCAGGCGGCCATTGCATTGTGCAATATGCAGCTAATCGAGGATATTGAACAGCTGTTTAATTCATTTGTTGAAGTTATGGCGACTGCGATTGATTCACGAACCCCCTATAACGCCCATCACACCCGAAGAGTTGCCCTATTGGCAGGAGAACTGGCCCAGGTCATTGATGAAAGTTCAGATGCACGCTGGAAGGACACTTTCTTTGACCAGAACCGCAAACAGCAACTGGTAGTGGCAGGATGGATGCATGATATTGGAAAAATATCTACACCACTGGCCGTCATGAACAAAGCAACACGTATTGAATCTCAGCTGGAACTGATTATGCAGCGTTTTGATTATATTGCCTCTTATCTGGAAAGCCAATATCTCACTAAACAGATTACGTTTATTCAAAATGGCGCTGCAGATGAGTTAGCCCTTCTTGAAAAAGAATATAATGAGCAAATGGATTTCCTGGAAAACAGCCGTGCGCTCATCATACGAGTAGATAATCCCTCTACTTTTGTAGATAAAGAACTTCTCGCTGAAATTCAAAACATCGCCAGTCAAACCTACGAAGATCGTAAAGGAATAGCAAACAATTGGTTAACACCAGACGAACTCACTGCTCTGTCTGTAACCAAGGGCACACTGACGGAAGAAGAGCGAAAGATCATGGAAAATCATGTTATTGTTACACAGTTGCTTCTGGACAAAATCCCATTTACTGAAAAATTGAAAAATGTTCCGCTTTTTGCCTCCATTCATCATGAGCATCTCAATGGAAATGGTTACCCGCTGGGGTTAACAGCAGAAGATATACCACTGGAGGGAAGAATTCTAGCCCTGGTGGATGTATTTGATGCACTAACAGCTGAAGACCGTCCCTACAAAAAAGCAATGCCTCTTGAACAGGCACTCAAAATACTTGGCTTCATGGTCAAAGACGGTGAGTTGGATCCGGATCTGGTAAAACTCTTCATCGCTGAAAAAGTGTGGGAACGTATAGATTAATTAGAAAATACGAATTTTTGAACGCAGATTTTCGCTGATGTCCGCTGATTTACGCTGTTCTTTTTTTATAATATTTTAAACAGCGTTCATCAGCGAAAATCAGCGTTAATCAGCGTTAAAATCGTTCCCATCCTCGGGTGCCCACTAATTTTCATTGGTGGTTGTGTCCTGTGAACATGGATGATTAATGAGCCGAATAGTATTGCAGGATGCCTTCGCTGATTTCGCGGAAAACGGGGGCGGCACTTTGGGAGCCTGATATACCCTCTTCAATCATGACGACAATCGCCCATTTCGGGTGTTGTGCCGGCAGGTATCCGGTAAACCAGGTGTTAAGAATTTCTTCCCCTTCTTCGTTTTCCCGTCCAGTCTGACTGGTGGCCGTTTTACCTGCTACCTGGGCCGAGGAGATCGCCGCACTTTTGCCGGTACCGTCTGCAACTGTTTTTTTCAATAGATATTGTAGTTTTTCTGCGGTTTGCTCCTGCATCACCTGCTGTTTATCCGGTCTCGTGGCATTATCCTGTTTTCCCTGTTGATCAGTAACATATCTCACCAGAACAGGAGGAGACCATTTTCCATTATCCACAATCGTCGAAACCAGTGATGCGATTTGCAAAGGACTTAGTTTCACCCCCAGTTGTCCCAGACAGGCATTGGCAAGTGCTTTTTCGCCGCCGTCAATGTTAACATAGCACTGTGCGGATGGAATAGAATAACCGATAATCTGCTGATCTGTCAAATGTACGGCTTTCACGTGCTGATTTAGCTTCTCTCTTCCCAGCGTCAGTCCTATTTCAATAAATGAGGGATTACAGGAATTGGCAAAAGCCTCTTCAAAGGTAATACTGCCGTGTCCTTCCTCTTTCCAGCAGTTCATCGTAAAGGAATCATCAAATTGATAGAAGCCGGGACAATCAAATCGGTCCCCAAAGCTTACTGTGTTTTCCTCGATGGCAGCAATGCTGACCATCATTTTGAACAGCGACCCCGGGTTATAGCCTTCAAGTGCTCTATTTATAAAAGGGGTATTTTCCTGTTCCAGCATCGCTGCCGACAGATCATAAGGATTGAAGGCAGGTCTGCTTGCCATCGCCAGAATCTCCTTATTGTTAATATCCATCACCACTACAGCGCCTTTTTTTACGCGTTGATTCATACTTTTCTCGGCCAACTCTTGAATCCTTCTGTCAATGGTGGTTACTACACGAGACCGCTGACGTTCTTCTCTTTGCAGCTTGAACATAAGGCCCTGTATGGCTTCACCTCGTGCATCCTGAACAGAGATTAGTTCGGGCAAACCAGTCTGCCCTCTTAGAATTTGATCATAAACTGCTTCCAATCCGCTCTGGCCCCGGGCTTCAGAGTCATTACGCACATACCCAATCAAATGAACCGCAAAGCCATCTTCCCGATAACGCTTTTGCATTGGCGCTGCAACAACACCTGGTAATCCTTGAGCAGTAATCTTTTCAGCCTCGTCTCTGTCTATATGAGAAGCAATTCGAACCATAGATTGGCCAGTATTCTGAGCTGCTGCAAGTTTATGAAGCATGGTTTGGAAATCCTGTTGACCAACTGATGCCATCAGGGAATCAGCTATTTTCTTGCCTTTATCATCATCGAGGATTAAATGCGGAAATCCATAAACAGCCCAGGTGCTGTTTTCACCAGTCAAGGGAAGCAGATTCCGATCAAGAATATCACCTCGTGTATACTCCAGGAACTCAACAGACCGGTTTCTCATCGCCGCAGCACGTCGGGCGATATCCTCTCCGTTCACAATCTGAAAATAGAACAGTCGTCCGACAAGTGCCGAAAAAAATAACAACCCCAGGCTCATCACGATGTACATTCTTCGCTGCAAAACACAAAAACCTCCAAGCCTTTTCTCTATCATTGACCTGGAAGTTAGAAGTTATTCTTTATTTTCTACTATTTCAACATAAAAAGGAAGATTTTGAAGGATTTGCTCCACGTCTGTGAAGGTATCCGGGGTTACTCTTACAATTACCAGTCCAGCCTCCCGATCGAGGGTCGAAACCACCCCCAAATGATCATAGGCTTCTACCAGTTTTGTCAGCTTATCAATTTTTTCAGGACGAACAACTGCATAGATTTCATTTTTCACATTCATTTCCCCATTCGCCGAAGTAATGCACCTTCTTCTACCATAGATGGAACCTGTAGAAAAACACGCTGTTTTGGGTGACGGGCACGATCCATGCTGTTCCCTTCGTGGTCCATGATGAGCTTGACATCTAAGCTGATAGGCGCTCCTCCTGCTTGCAGGATTTCCAGTTTTTCCCCGGGGCCAAAATTAGCTCGCTGCTCAACTTCTGCAAGCTGACGATCAGCATCATATCCCTTGACCACGCCACAGAAGTCTACATTCCCGGGTAACTCTTCTTTGTTAATATCCTGAATAAGATCCGACTCCCCTTCAACGAAGCCATTCGTAAAGGGACGCGTAGCAATCCCTGATAATTCATTCATCCAGTTTGATATTTGCAGTTCGCTATAAGACGCTCTGTTTTCCATATAAACATCGATCGCCTGTCGGTATACCCTGGCAACCGTAGCGACATAAAGTGGACTTTTCATTCTTCCCTCCACTTTAAAGGCATCAACACCCGCTTCGATCAAGTCAGGCAGATATTCCAAAAGGCATAGATCACGAGAATTCAATATATAACTTCCCCGATCATCTTCCTCAATGGGAAAATACTCGCCCGGACGTTTTTCTTCGGAAAGTTGATAACGGTATCTGCAGGGATGCGCACAGGCGCCCTGGTTGGCACTCCGGCCTGTCATAAAATGAGACAGGAGACATCTGCCTGAATAGGAAACACACATGGCACCATGCACAAACACTTCTAGGTTCGTGTTGGTTTGCTGTTTAATCTCAATCATTTCATCCAGTGACAGCTCACGTGCCAGAACGACTCTCCGAGCATTAAGCGCTTCATAAAAGGCAACCGTTTCATAATTGCTTACATTGGCCTGAGTGCTGATCGTTACTGGTATTTGCGGAGCATACTTTTTCGCCAGTTGAAAAACCCCGGGATCAGAAATAATAAATCCGTCGACTTCCATTGCACCTAATTCTTCTAAATAATTCGGCAGATTATTTATATCACGGTTATGGGCAAAAACGTTTACCGCCGCATACACCTTTTTGTCTCTGGCATGTGCATACTGCAATCCCTGTTTCATATCATTACTATCAAAATTTCCCGCAAAAGAACGCAGACTGAATGCTTTTCCTCCCACATACACCGCATCGGCTCCAAAATCACAGGCAGTCCGTAATTTCTCCAAATCTCCTGCAGGAAGAACCAGTTCAGGTTTTTTCATTTGTATTGCCTCCAATTGTTTCTACATTCCGTATTTCCTTCTGGCCTGATTATGTTCTGCGTACGTACGGGTAAACTCATGACTGCCGTCACCCCTGGAAACATAATAGAAATAATCGTGTTCCTGCGGGTTGAGTGCAGCCTGAAGAGATGCCATACCGGGGCAGGCAATGGAACCGGGCGGCAGTCCTGGATTTAGATAGGTATTATAAGGAGACTCTACCTCAAGATCCGCATAACTTACCACTTCCTGATGCCTTCCCAGACTGTATAACACAGTAGCATCAAGCTGCAGCGGCATCCCAATCGCGAGCCGATTCTGAATCACCCCGGAAATAATAGAACGCTCTTCGGCTACCATAGCCTCTCGTTCAATGAGGGATGCAATCGTAACGGCTTCCTGTACTGTAATACCTTTTGCCTCTGCCTGATCGGCAAGCTCCTGTTCCCAGACATTTTCAAAGCGGTCCAGCATTGTCTCAATGATTTGCTGGGCCTTGGTAAGCTCATCAACAGCATAGGTATCGGGAAAAAGAAATCCCTCCAAACGCCGCGAATTTTGGGCGTTGGTGGTCAGGAAATTATAATCATAATCAAACTGAATGGCCTTTTCCCATTCTTCATCCGTACAAATCTTGTTTTCCAGCAGTAATCCCCCGATCTGCTCAACCGTATAACCTTCAGGTATGGTTAGCGTAATGGACTGAATTTGCCCGCGCGTAAGTTCTTCTACAATTTGCTCCAGCGATTGACTTCTGCGCAGGCGAAAGTCACCGGCTTTCAACTGGCTATCGAGACCTTTACTACGGCTGTAGCTTAAAAATGCTCGTTCACTTTTAATCAGATTCTTTTCCAACAGGATAGCAGCCACCTGACGGGCTGAACTATTTTCAGGGATTTGAACCTCGATATCGCTTTGATCGTTCACATCTACCGGTTCACCAAATTGGCCCATGAACTGAAACACAAAAAATGTTGTTCCTGCAAACAGTAAAAGCAGAATGATAGGAACAAATATACGAGGTTTCTTTTTATTCACTTTAAGTTCACTCATCTCTTTTCACCTTTTTCACACACCGAGCTCTGATTAAAAGCTCTCCGGCAATGGCATCAGTGGAGGTTCTTCAGGTTCCGGTTGTGGTGTAACCACTTCAACTGGAACATCTGTACTTTCCTGTGTGTCATTTATATTATCATCATTTACATTGTCTTCATCTTCGTCGGTTGCCACTGGCGGTGTATCTGGCTCGATGGGCACTTCTGGATGATTCGGGTCAATGGTCTGATCTGAATCATCTGCATCCTCTGGGAATTCCGACACCAACTCGGGTCCCTTCAGCATGATTGTATTCAAAGGACGGTAATGATCCAAAGCCAACTGTTCAGAACTGAGCAGCTGTCCATCTTCAGAATATAAATCGCGATAAGAACGGACTACATACCCAGGAAAGCCTGTCATTGTCACTGTTTCTTCCCCTGGTGCCAGGTTGGGATCTTCCTCAACCACCACCTCATTAGGAATCTGCTCATCGACCACAGCCCGCAGGTCGACCTTCTGTTTGGTTGACAGGTCTCCATACATATTGGCTGTTAAAACCCCTCCGCCCGCTATAGCTCGAAGATAGATTGGATGTGCTGTATTATTTCGTATTTGAAAATCCTGCAAATCGTATACTACTGTAGCATCACGTCCAAGGGGTACATAGGAAACCGCCATTGCATGGTTATGTCGTTCTACAATCTCTAATCCAGCCAGCAAAGCTGTATTATAAAGGGTGGAGGATACCTGACAGATTCCACCGCCTAATCCCGGTACATAAGTATCTCCAACGATAACCATGGCATTGCGATAACCTGTTTCCACACTTCGCGGGCCTACTGTTTCGTTGAAGGAGAATACTTCACCAGATTGAATAACACTTTCATTCACAGCACTTGCTGCTATTGTTAAATTATGAGACCTGTCAATGCTGGCCGCATTATAATATGTAACGAAACTAGCTATTTCACCCATATTCTGCAGCATTCCCTGATTCACTGCGGGCAAAATCTCTTTAACTATTATAGGGACTTCAATCTCGTTTGCGAGAGGCATCTGCTCTGGAAAAGTATCAAAGGTTGCTTTTTTGTCCACTTCCACCCCTGATTTTTCCGGGATAATTTTCATACCGGTAGCAATATCTACCTCAATATGTGCATTCACCACCGGTTTTGTCCATTGCTCCTGCCACTCGTGAAAGATGCTATCTGTTACGTCTTTTTTGTACTGTATCGCAATCGGATATTCTTTTTTCTCCCTTTGATAAACCCTATTCCATCTTTGTTTTAGATTGAGTTGTTGTTCCTGCTTCCAGATCTCATCAACAGCCCTGCTGATATTAATGAGTTCAGCAACTTCTTTAAGTTTATATGTACGGGAATAATTATCTTTATAAAAACGAATCGGCGTTTCATAGACTTTTCCAACTGCTTCGCTTATCTGACGTTTTGCCTCTTCCGGGTTTTTGTTTTCAACCGATACTGATGCAATCTGTACACCTGGTAAAAATGCTTCTGCTTCATATAAGATTTGATAATAATAGAACAAAACTGCTGCTAAAATTGCTCCCACCAGCAGGCCACTAAAAATTAGGGCTCGCCTTGATCCTTGATTTTTCACACCCTACCCCCCAACAATGATTCAACGAAGCATATCCCTATTATTATATACTATTTTTTTTGTTACTCCCAGTGTGTTAATTCCAAACAAAAAGAAGCCTAGGAAGGCTTCTTTTGTAACTCGTTATATTTCTTCGCTCTCCACCAGTTCTTGCCAGGCATCTGCAACCTTTTCCCATTCGTCATCGTCTTCAATGTCAGCCAGGAATTCTTCGCCTTCTTCATCAAAAACCACTTTTAGGATAATCACTTCTACTTCTTCTTCTTCAACTTCTTCTTCCTCTACAGGAACTAATACACGATAGTTTTCATCCTCAATTTCCAATTCAGCAAGTAGTTCAAATTCATGCTCTACACCTTCATCGTCAACCAGAACCATGATTGGAAATTCTTCAAACATTTCCTCAGTCATCTTTACACCTCTTTCTAAAAACTAAGGACATTCTAATATTCACCTGTGTCCTTTGTCAAATTACTTATTCGATAAACGATCCAAATAGCCCTGAAGAATCGTTACGGCCGCTAGTTTATCAATAACCCCTCTTCGTTTCTTTCTAGAAACATCTGCCTGCAGCAAAACTTTTTCAGACATTACTGTGCTTAACCGCTCATCCCAGTAATCAATCGGCAGATTCGTTTTCTCCGCTATTTGATTTCCAAATCCCTCTATCTCCATTGCTTTCGGACCTACGGTTCCATTCATATTACGAGGATAGCCCAAAACAATTTTCTCTACCTCGTATTCATCACAGATTTCCTTGATCTGCTGCAGATCGTAGGATAGATTTTTACGATGCAACGTAGAGTGCCCTTGTGCCGTCCAACCCATAGGATCACAAATCGCGATCCCTATTCTTTTTTCTCCCACATCTAAGCCCATTATTCTCATTTATCTACATCCCTATACCGTTTTTGAAATAAATTTACTACATTTAAGGTCTGATAAGAAATCCCCATGTTATGCACACGGGGATAAATATAAGACCTATTTAGAAAGATAAGTTTTTAACAGGACCTCCATGATCTCATCACGATCCACTTTGCAAATCAGGTTACGCGCCTGATTATAACTGGTGACATAAGCTGGATCACCAGAAATCATATATCCCACCAGCTGATTAATCGGATTATACCCTTTTTCCTCTAGGGCTTCATAAACAGCCGTTAAGATTGTGTGTACCTGATTATCATCATCTTTGTTCCATTTAAAACTAACGGTTCTGTGATCTTCTGGTATATGAGGCATACCAACACCTCCTCTATACCACTCTAATTCTCCACAACTTTTAAATTTCCTTTGTTTAAGACAGAGTTTTTTCTACCAGTTCTCTCGCTGCATCCAGTGCTTCACCAATTTTTTCAAGGTCTTTGCCACCAGCCTGAGCCATATCAGGACGTCCCCCACCGCCGCCACCGGCTACCCTGGCTGCAACGCTGATGGTTTTACCGGCATGGACGCCACGTTCCACAAGGTCTTTGCTTACAAAACATACCAGGGCAACTTTCTCGCCAACAGGTGCACCCATAACAACGACAGCACTTCCCAGTTTATCCTTTAGCATTTCAGCATTTTGCCGCAATTGATTGGCATCCGTGCCATCAACCTTAGCAAATAATAACTGCGCTCCATTGTAAGTATAAGCCTGTTTAAGTACATCCTCGCTGGATGCCTTTGCAATTTGAGCTTTTAATTGTTCGATTTCTTTTTCTTTTTCTTTTAAGATTTTGTTCAGTGCATCCAAACGATGTGGAAGATCATCAGGCGTAGTACGTAGGGTCTGTGCAGCTTGTTTCAACGTATTTTCACACTGATTCAGGTAGGATAACGCATGCCTTCCGGTTAGCGCTTCAATGCGGCGCAGACCAGACCCCACACTGCCTTCACTAATGATTTTAAACAACCCAATGGTCCCTGTATTGTCTACGTGTGCACCACCACATAGTTCCATACTGTAATCAGGCATTTCCACAATACGTACTTCGTCACCGTATTTTTCACCAAAGAGCGCTGTTGCTCCCATTTCACGAGCTTTATCCAGTGTTGTAATACGAGTTATAACTGGATACATAGCGAGAATGGATTCATTCACCATTTTTTCAATGGCAGCAATTTCTTCCTCGGTCAGGGCCTGCAAATGTGAAAAGTCAAAGCGCAGCCGTTCTGGTTCCACCAGTGATCCTTTTTGCTGGGCATGATCGCCAACAATAGTCCGCAGGGCTTTATGCAAAAGATGCGTCGCTGTATGATTTCTTGAAATGTTCATCCGACGTACCTGGTACAGTCCCATATGAATGGCTTCTCCCTGGCGCATACTCCCTGTAAGAATACCAATATGTATAATCCATCTTCCCACACGTTGAACGTCTGTAACCTCCATGGTTCCTGTTGCGCCTTTTATGATTCCGTTATCCGCAATTTGACCACCGCTTTCAGCATAAAAGGGAGTCGACGGACTAACCAGAATGATTTCCTCATCGGCAGCAAAATCAACACATTCTTCATCCTTTATAATGCTCAGCACTGTTGAATCATCGTAATATCTGTCATAACCGCAGAATTCTGTAGCAGGAACATCTCTCAACATCTCGGAAATGAGCTGATCCCTTGCAAATGCATTTTCACCTTTATTAGCATTTCTTGCACGTTTTCTCTGGGCTTCCATCATGGTTTCAAAACCAGTTTTATCTACAGTAAAGCCCACTTCCTCGGCCATATCTTCGGTTAAATCAAAAGGAAAACCATAGGTGTCGTAGAGCATAAAGGCCTCATTGCCTTTAATCTCTGTCCGCTTTTCAGCCTTTGCTGCTGTAATCATATCTTCTACTTTTTTAACTCCTTCTTTCAGGGTTACAAAGAAACGTTCTTCCTCCAGTTTAATAACCTCTTTGACAAATTCCTTTTTCTCACTGAGATTAGGATAGGCTTCTTTCATGAGCTCGCAAACCACATCAACCGTTGTATATAAAAACGGCTTCTCAATCCCCAGGAACTGGCCGAAGCGAACAGCTCTTCGAAGAATTCTGCGTAAGACATAGCCTCTTCCATCATTAGATGGTAAAACACCATCCGCGATTAAGAATGTACACGCCCTGCTGTGGTCTGCAATAACACGGAAAGGGAAACCAGCTTCTCCGTAGTCATAACTGCGTCCTGTCAGGGTTTCAATATATTTCATTATCGGAACAAATAAATCCGTATCGAAATTGCTCTCTACTCCCTGCAAGAGCGAGGTTAATCTTTCCAATCCCATTCCTGTATCAATGGAAGGCCTGGGTAGGGGAGTCATTTTACCATTTTCATCACGGTTATACTGCATGAACACCAGATTCCAGATTTCCAACCAGCGATCACAATCACAAACCCCCAGCGCACAATCCGGACCACAGGCATAGGCTTCTCCCCGATCATAGTGTATCTCACTGCATGGGCCACAGGGTCCGGTGTCACCCATACTCCAGAAGTTATCTTTTTCACCCAGACGAATAATCCGTTCGGGGTTAACGTCTGTAATGGTCCGCCACAATTCATCAGCCTGATCATCATCTGTATAGATGGTAACCCACAGACGTTCTTTGGGCAGTTTGACAACCTCGGTCAGATATTCCCAGGCATTGCGAATGGCATCTTCCTTAAAGTAATCTCCGAACGAAAAGTTTCCCAGCATTTCAAAAAAGGTATGATGACGGGGTGTTCTACCTACCGTGTCTAAATCATTATGTTTTCCACCTGCTCGAACACACTTCTGGGATGTCGTCGCCCGTAAGTAATTTCGTTTATCAATTCCCAGGAAAACATCCTTAAACTGGTTCATCCCTGCATTCGTAAACAGCAGTGTTGGATCATTCACTGGTACAAGGGAAGAACTCTCTACTGCCGTGTGTTGTTTATCCTCAAAGTACTGTAAAAAGCTCTTTCTTACTTCACTACTTGTCCACACGATTCTGGCCACCTCTTTCCTAAATATACTACTCTATTTTCTTTTATCTACCCGGCGATGTCAATAAAAGCCTATTGTTCTATTAGTTTTAAATAAGCAAAGGACAGAATGATTTTCAAAGCGGCGGTGATAGGAACAGCAAAAAGCATCCCCCAGATCCCTAAGATTTTGCCGCCGGCCAGTAAAGCAAAAACAATCAGAAGGGGATGCATCCCCAGGCGGTCACCAATGATCTTGGGGGTAATAATGTTGGATTCCAACTGCTGGATAACCAGTATGGAAAGTGTCATATAGATGGCAGACTTAGAGGATTGTGAAAATGCCAGTGCAACTGCCGGTATTCCGCCGAGAAAGGGGCCAAAATAAGGAATCAGGTTGGTGATCCCGGCGATAATGCCTATCAATAATGCAAATTTAATCCCAATGATCAGTGCAGCAACACCCGTTAAAATCCCCACAATAAATAAGACCAGCATATGTCCTTTAAAGAATTCAACCAGTACACGGTCGATATCCGTTGCGATCAGAGTTAAATCAGAACGAATAGATGGGGAAAGTATTTTTAAAAAGGCATCTCGAATCTCTTCCCAATCCTTTAAGATATAAAATGCTAGGATGGGAGCAAAGATAACAATTAAAATCTTGCTCAAAAAGATATAAACTCCTGAAACAAAGCCTTTTAGTCCCTTATATAGATAGTCTTCTATCTTAGCAGTATTCTCCTGAACTATAGCATCCAGTTTCCCAGGAAGATTCACTCCATCCATTTGTTCAGCGATCCTCTGGGCCTGATCCGCATAAGCAGGAAACATTTCTCCTACATCTCCCAGTTGTTTTGCCAAATCTGGAATCGCAAACCACAGAATTGTAGCTATAGATCCTAAAAACACAAGATAAACGGCAGCAATAGCCCACACCCGTTTTAGGCCACGATTTTCAAAAAATCTCACCGGACGATAAAGGAAATAGGCTACCAATCCACCAATCAGGAAACTCAGCACAACGTCCCGTACCACATACAAAAAATAAACGGTGCCTGCCAGCACCACAAAAAACAATATATAACGGATCACCTTTGCTCGTAACGAACCCATTCATGCACTCCTGTCTTTACGTTTATCTCTTCACCATGAGCATGATGAAATTTGCAATGTAAATTTAATTAGTAAGAAAATAGGATCCGAAAACGCTGATGATCGCTGATTACCGCTGATTTACGCTGTTCTTTTTTTAATATTTTAAACAGCGGTAATCAGCGTGAATCTGCATCCTATTTAAACGACCAGAGGGAGTATCAGTGGTACCCGTAGGGTGCGTTTAAATCGTTCCCTTCCCCTAGTTGCCCGCTGATTTTCATCAGTAGTTGCCGTGTACTCATTGAGTATGGTCTGCGGACATGGGTGGTTCCCCTGCAAATAGTAATAATGGAGGAGGTTGAGTTTATAAGTACCCATTGGATGAAATATTGTTCAAGCAGTCTCCACTGTGTTACCAAATTTGTATTGCCATTTATAGAATCTGCGAACCTGAATCGGTAGCAATCAGGCTTCCATCTTCCGCAACTTCATATAGATTTACCATACCACGTGAATAATTGAATTCCAGGAAACAGTTCCAGCAATAATACTGTTCATTCCCTACTCTACCTACCTGTAAACCACCGCATACCGGACATTTATATGTCATTCTAATCACTCCCTTCTTGATTGACCATCACATTCACATCACTCGCCCATCGGATCTGTTCCAGCGGAATGGCTATACGACCATCCAACCAATCGCGGATCGCACCAGACGAAACTTCGATGGATTGAACGCTTTTTTCCTCGGTGTCTAATATAAAATCACTCACCGTGCCTAATTCCCTGCCCTCCGGGCTATAAACACAATCCCCCAGTTTTTTTTCATATACTGTTAATTCTTCCCCATGTGCATAGGATTTCATACTTTCAGCCTCCCAGATCATGACGGCTTCTTTAGTCATATAGAAATCGTCTCTGAAAATCATGACCTGTTTCCCTTCATTTAGATTAACAACAATATATAGAAGACAATAATTATCCCCGATAACCGCTTTATCCACCCGACCAACCGTTTCAACGGAAACCTCCAACAAAACCGGCAGGTTTTTAATATTCCGCAACTTCACACACAATAACCCCTTCATCCATTATTACAATCATATTTTCCCCCCCACTTCAAAAACAATTCAAAAACAGAGACGGTTTCTGAATACTGACTCTACATTCAGAAACCGTCCCTGTTTTTAATAATGTTTAATTAAAAAATAGGTTGAGTATAAGCGGAATTATTAGTTGGACAGTTGGAACGTTGAAGTGGGTTAATAAGAAAATAGCCTTTTAATAGACGCGGACCTCGCGGACCTATTGGACTTACGCAGACCTTTTTGGTGAGTCTCGGAGACTGGTCTGCTGACTCATTTTAAGAAAAAAATCATATGCCCTCACTCAGCACCGATCCAAGTCGTACGTAAAACATGAGACCGGACGCAAGCGTTCTTAAGCCTTCAGCCCCTGGCATCACATTACACCTAACACTTTTACCTATTTTCATCCGTGGTTGTGGCCTGCGGCTATGGGGGCATGAAACTATTTGAATATGGTAGCGCCTCCCAATACGTAATCATTCTGGTAAAAAACAACGGCCTGTCCCGGGGTTATGGCTCTTTGGGGTTCATCAAAAACAACCTTCAGTTTCCCCTGTTCAAAGGGTGTAACTGTTGCCCACGTGGGTTTGGCAGCATATCTGATTTTGGCCTGTACGCGGATAGGTTCATTAATTTGTGATTCCAGAATATAGTTTATATCGTTTGCAAACAATGTATCTTTGAATAGCTCTTCATTATCGCCTAACAGCACGGTGTTGTTATGTATATCCATATCCAGAACATACAAAGGCCTTCCACCGCTTATGCCCAGTCCTTTACGCTGTCCAATGGTATAGAAAGGCACTCCTTTATGCATTCCCAGGACTTTCTCTTCTTGATCTATGAATTCCCCTTTACGTGCCTTCACGCGCGGCAAAATAAATTCGCGGTAATCATTGGCAATAAAGCAGATCTCCTGGCTTTCTTTCAGCTCCTCTTTTACAATTCCTTTGCTCATAGCAAAGTCTTTCACTTCTTCTTTGGTCCAGTTTCCAAGCGGAAAAATCACCCGTGCCAGCTGCTGTTGCGTGAGACCATAGAGAAAATAACTCTGATCCTTTTTAAGGTCAATTCCCTTCTTTAAGAGGTAACGATCTCTCAAGGCGTCATATTCAACCTGAACAAAGTGTCCGGTGGCAATTTTCTCACATCCACTTTGCAAAGCCTGTTCAAGCAAAATTCCAAATTTTATATAGTTATTGCAAGCCACACAGGGATTGGGGGTTTTAGCACTTTCATAAGATTTGCAGAAAGGCTCTATTACCTTTTCATTAAAGGCATCTCTAAGATCAACAATTCTGTGCTCAATACCCAGCTCCTTCGCAGCTCTGGCAGCCTTCTCCCCTATGGAATCATCCCAATTTATCATGGTTAAGCCCATCAATTCATAGCCCTGTTCCTTCAACAAATGGGCTGTAATGGTACTGTCAACCCCACCACTCATCAATACAGCTACTTTCAAAATCTATCACCTTTTCAATCAATCTAATTTTCATATATATACCATCTATTTGACTTATGAGCAAGTCTTCCCTTATTCTATCCTTGGCATAATCGTACAAACGTTCTATAATAACAGCAGATGAATGGAGGGATTTCTTTGGATTTGTTTAGCCTTAGTGTGCAGCAACAAAAAGAAAATAATGCCCCACTGGCCTGGAGAATGAGACCCCAAACCCTGGCTGAAGTGTGGGGACAGGAACATATCACCGGCAAGGATACCCCGCTCAGAAGATCGATAGAAAAAGATCAGCTTCATTCCTTTGTTCTATATGGTCCTCCAGGAACAGGGAAAACAAGTATTGCCCGAATTATAGCCGGAGAAAGCAAAGCACAGTTCGAATATGTCAAAGCCGTTACTGCAGGCGTAAGTGAGATTCGCAAGATAGCCGCCGATGCAGCAGATCGATTAAACTTCTACCAGCAGCGAACGATTTTATTCGTAGATGAAATTCACCGTTTTAACAAAGGACAACAGGATGTACTTCTTCCTTTTGTTGAAGATGGAACCCTGATTTTAATTGGTGCAACCACTGAAAACCCTCTTTACGAATTGAATAACGCGCTTTTGTCTCGTATGAAGCTCTATGTTATGGAACCTCTTAACATGCAAAGCTTACAAACGATTATCCAACACGCTCTCAATAACAAAGAACGCGGCCTGGGAAATCAAGTAATTGATATAAACCAAGAAAGTATAGACGTGATTGTGCAGGCAGCGCAGGGTGATGCCAGAATGGCTCTAAATATTGTGGATACCCTGGTAAACTCCTATGGTGAAAAAGAAGGGTTGAAAATTACAACTGATCTGGTACAGAAGGTTACCGGAAAGTTACTCCTTAAATACGATCGTGCGGGGGACTCTCATTACGATACCATCTCTGCCTTTATCAAAAGTATTCGCGGTTCAGACCCGAATGCCGCCCTGTACTGGTTAGCGGTTATGTTGGAAGCAGGAGAAGATCCAAAATTTATCGCCCGCAGGCTCATCGTTCATGCAGCGGAAGATGTTGGATTAGCGGATCCCTTTGCTTTAATCATGGCCAACGGAGCAGCTGACGCATTAAACTATGTAGGACTTCCCGAGGCTCGAATCCCCCTGGCAGAAGCTACAATTTATCTGTGTACAGCACCGAAAAGCAACAGCAGCGAAGCCGCCATTGATCGTGCACTATCGGTGGTTCGTAAACAAAACAAAATTACCGTCCCGCCCCACATTGCTGATGCTCACCATGCCAAAGCAGAAGCCCTGCTGGGAAAAGGCCAGAATTATAAATATCCGCATGATTTCGGTGGTTACGTTGAGCAAAAATATCTTCCGGATCACCTGCAGGGATTGCAGGTCTATACCCCCGGCAAAAACGGCTATGAAACCAAAATTCAATCCTTTATGGACAAACTGCCTCGGAGAAAATGACACAGGGATGACACAGGGGGGACGGTCTTGGTGTGTCAAGAAAGGTTTTGCGTTAGTTTAAACAAATCCTTAAAAATGACACACCAAGACCGTCCCCCTGTGTCATCCCTTTTGGGGATTAACCTATTACTTCGTCAATTGCTTTTTGCAGCTGTGGTTTGGATTGTGCGCCTATAACCCTCTTTACTTCTTCTCCCTCGTTGAAGAAAGTAAGGGTTGGAATCCCTCTGATTCCGAATTGGGCTGCCAGACTTTGATTTTCATCCACGTTTACCTTTCCTACTACCAGCTTGCCGTCGTTTTCTCCTGCCAGTGATTCAACGATTGGACCTACCATTTTACAAGGTGCACACCAGGGAGCCCAAAAATCAATTAAAACCGGTTTATCTGCCTGCAGGACTTCCTGTTTAAAATTATCAGCGGTTATCGTTTTTACTTCTACCATCGTAATCCCTCCTGAATAAATTTTTTAACGACTTACTTAATCAACCGTTCCATCATTTTTACAATCTCATCAAAACGATCTTCATTTTCTGTGGCATTCAACGCTTCAGAGATACAGTCACGCGCATGGTGCTCAAAGACGAGCAACCCAACCTGACTTACAGCTGATTTTACAGCAGCGATCTGGGTCAGAATCTGATTGCATTCCGCTTCCTCCTCAATCATCCGCTGTATCCCCCGCACCTGTCCCTCTATGCGTCGAAGTCTCAATACCAAACTTCTCTGGGTATCGGTCGGCATTCCAATCCCTCCTATACCCTCAAGGGGTATCTAGATACAGTATAAGAACTCTCCTCTTCCCTGTCAATGCAAAATCGATATAAGCTCATAACAAAGTTAAATAAAGGAGTGATTTTTATGTAGTATAACAATCTTTGTTCTTATTCATACAGATATATTATACATCGCATTTGGGCATTTGTTCAAATAGATTTAATTAATTGAACAAAAAAAAAAGGGTAAAAACCCTCCTTTAAAAATGTTGTGTTTTTTGAGGACCTTAATTTTTATATTCTTCAGGTAACCAGCTGTTCACCAGCTCTTCGTTTTCTTGCACCCACTTATGGGCAGCTTCTTTACTGTTCATATCATCTTGAAGATCCAATAGCATAGCACTCCCAATATCCTTCAAGGTCCATTGGAAATTATCAAAAAGTTCATAGACTTCAGGCATATCGTCCTTAAGCCCTAGCCTTACCAACGTATTAATATGCTCTTCCTCGCCTAAAATATTTTTTGGATCTTCCAGCATCTTAAGATCCCATCTTGCAAACATCCAGTGCGGTGCCCATCCTGTCACTACTGCCCACTCTTTCTTATCGATGGCGTTTTTCAACGCAGCAGCCATCATAGCATCACTGCCTTCCATCAATTCATATTCCAGGTTATAATCCTTAACCACCCGCTCTGTAATATTCATAATAGCTGAACCAGGATCTATCCCAATAATTTCTGCATTAAACTTATCCTTGTTTTCATTTAGTTCTTCAATAGAATTAATTGTCACATAGTTCGGCACAACAAGACCCAATTGGGCACCTTCACAGTTTGGTCCAAGATCTTCGACCTGGCCTTTAACCTTTTCCATTTGATCCGCATTAGTGTTTGGAAGCCATAAAGTAGTCATTGCATCAGCATCTTTATTGGCTAGGGCTTTATACATAAGCGGAAGAGATACAGCAGTCAATTCCACATCATACCCCATTTTATTTTCCAGAATGTCTGCCATAACATGTGAGGATGCTGTTGCACACGCCCATTCTACGTATACTATTTTAACCGTTCCTTTAGCTGCATCATCCTGCTCTTCTGCTGCCTGATTCCCACCGCAGCCTATTAAACCTAATGACAAAACCAACAACATGGATACAAGGACCATAATTTTTTTACTTCTTAACATTGATTCCCCTGCGAAAACCCCTAAAGTTTCTTAGATTAGCAGGATAAATAGCCATGAATGTCGAAGTAATATAGAGATAAACACAGCTATTTAACTGTAAATCAAAATATAGGCGGTTTTTAAAA
>JAYEHK010000139.1:0-10942 GCA_034659475.1 Bacillota bacterium
GGAAACTAATTTATTTTCTGAATAAGTTAAGAGCCTAGCACCTTTTTTGCTTTTGGAGTCTGTTTTCGTTCTCACGTGGTCCGTTCCGCGGCAGGGATTAACCTAGCTTTGGTTAGGGGTAAGGGGTTAAGAGTTAGGGGGTTAGACGCTTCGCGTCAAACATTTTCCTCACCCCTCACCCCTTACTCCTTATTGAAATAGTCTGCCGTGTAAGAGGAGGAAATTATATTGACATCCCTTCTGAACCGTTCCAACTAACCAACTAACCAACTGACCAACTAACCAACTGTCCAACTTTACGTCGCATTATCTGCCAAATACGCAATAGTTTATTGTGGTTATTGTTTTCCTGCCAGAAACAGACGCATGAGGTTTTCGGTTTGTTTTTCGATGAGGGCTTCAGCCTGGGAAAGGGATTCATCGAGGCTCATGGGGCGATTGGCAATAGCGAACAGGCTTGTGAATCCATGGGTGTAGAGCTCTTTGATGTCCTCTCCCAAGGCGCCGGCGATGCCGATTACTGGAATGTCATATTTCATTGCCATTTGTGCAATGCCCAACGGGGCTTTCCCACAGGCCGTCTGGGTATCTATCTTACCTTCGCCGGTGATGACCAAATCTGCATCAGCAATGGCTGTTTCTATGTTGCAGGCTTCCATCACCAGATCAATACCTTTTACCATATGGGCATCGAGAAAGGCCATCAGGCCTCCGCCCATTCCTCCAGCTGATCCGGCTCCAGGCACATCCTCAATCTGTTTGCCGTGTGTTTTTTCAATCACTTGTGCAAAGTGCTTAAGGTTTTCGTCCAGTATTAGTACATCTTCAGGACTCGCTCCTTTTTGTGGACCATAAACATGAGAGGCCCCATGTGGGCCGCAGAGTGGATTATCTACATCACAGGCAAGAAGGAAGGTAGTGTCTTTTATTCTTGGATCAAATTGGCTCTGATTAAATCCAAAAAGATCTCCCAGACTTCCTCCACCCAGGGCCAAATCAAATTGATAGCGGTCATAAAGTCGCATTCCCAATGCTTGAAGCAATCCTGCACCCCCATCATTTGTAGCACTTCCGCCCAGGCCGATGATGATTTTGCGGCAGCCCTGATCGAGCGCATCAAGGATCAATTCCCCGGTGCCGTAACTGCTTGCTTTCATGGCATTATACTCATTTTGTTTCAAGAGAGATAAGCCTGATGCGGCTGCCATTTCTATAAATGATGTCTGACCATCTCCTGAAATGCCGTAAAATGCGTTTACTTCTCTTAGAAGAGGACCCGTGACGCGAACAGGGATGATCCGTCCTCCAGTTGCATTAACAAGAGTTTCTACAGATCCCTCTCCGCCGTCTGCTACAGGTATCTTGATGACTTGAATGGACTGATCTATGTTACGAATCCCTTTCTCTATTGCATCTGCAATTTCTATGCTGGAAAGGTTTCCTTTAAAAGAATCAGGGGCAACAACGATTCTCAAAATATCACCTCATTAATATTATTTTCATTGCTGTAAACTCTTTGAACAAAGTATAGGGCGTTCTTGAAGAAGGTGTCAAATAACTGTTATATTGCAGTTTTAAGGTGAGTGTAATTGTAAAGTGAAGAAATTGACAGATGAAAAATAACTGCGCTTATGAATGAAAAAAATTTATGGAGAGTAAATCAAGAGTGTTTGATTCAGATGGATTATTCGGGCAGGATTATGAAAAGTGTGATATAGTAATGTAATATGTCAGTGTAAATTAAGGAGGAAATCACATTTGGAAACCCTTAGCTTTAATAACATGGGATTGAAAGCAGAATTACTGCAAATGATAGAAAAAAAGGGTTTTGAGGAACCTACCCCTATTCAAATTCAATCCATTCCACCTGCCCTTGAGGGAAAAGACGTAATGGGACAGGCCCAGACGGGTACAGGAAAAACCGCTGCTTTTGGCATTCCAATGCTTAATAAGATTGAAGCAGGACAGGGAGTGCAGGCGCTGGTTGTATGTCCAACCCGTGAACTAGCCGTACAGGTCGCCCAGGAAATAAATTCTCTGGGAACGAAGATGCGTATTCGAGCACTACCGGTTTATGGAGGACAATCCATCGAAGTTCAGTTGCGTGGTCTGCGTCAAAAACCGGAGATTATTGTTGGTACACCGGGACGTTTAATGGATCATATGAACCGTCGGACGATAAAACTCAACGATCTTGATTTTGTGGTTTTGGATGAAGCCGACGAGATGTTAGATATGGGATTTTTGCCGGATATTGAAAAAATTCTGGCTTCCTGCCCAGAGGAAAGACAAACTTTCTTGTTTTCTGCTACGCTGGAGCCTGAAATTCGCAAATTGGGCTGTGAATTCATGAATAATCCGGAAGCGATCTTGATTGAACCTGAAATAGTTACAGTACCGCTCATAACACAGTACTATTATGAGGTGAATCCTCGCCAAAAGGTAGAAACGATTTGCAGGGTCATTGATGTAGATAGACCTCTGGTAAGTCTTATCTTCTGTCGAACCAAAAAAGGTGCTGATGAACTTACTAGGGTGCTTAATAGCCGGGGGTATGCAGCAGATGCGCTGCATGGGGATATGTCACAGCGTGAACGTGACAGTGTCATGGATCGGTTCCGTCGAGGCAAGGTGCACATTCTGGTCGCGACTGACATTGCGGCAAGAGGACTGGATGTGGAAATGGTCAGCCATGTATTTAATTATGACATTCCTGAAGATCCGGATAGTTATGTTCATCGCATTGGCAGAACCGGCAGAGCAGGAAAAACTGGAACAGCGATAATGCTTGTAGAACCAAGGCAAATCAGACAACTTAGAATGATAGAAAATCACATTGGGAAGCGGATTAAACGGCAGCCTTTACCTTCATTGAAGGATGCGATCGAAAGAAGAAAAGACAGCCTGTTGCAGCGGCTAGAGACGGCAGCTTTAGAAGACTTAGGGATCTACGAGGACATGGCACACAAAATGTTGGAAGAACATGATGCCTGTCAGATGCTTGCTGCTGCGATTAAATTATTAGCCAGCGAGGAACCAGAACTGGAAACGGCCAGTGTAGAGGCTAACAATTCTAATAGAGCGCATGTGGAATTACCGGTTGGAAGAATGCAGGGGATTTATCCCCGTAAACTGGTGGACTTTATTGCTGCCAATACTTCCATTAACCCCCGGCAGGTGGGAGATATAGAAGTTCAATCCAACACCACTTTTGTTGAGATTCCCATGGATTATGTAGATGAACTTTACGAAGCGATTACTCATTTTGAAAACATGCGAAAAAACAGGCCCAATCGTAAGGGCAATCGTAGACCGAGCAGGCCCAGAAAAGCAAATTAATTGTGAGTAGCTTTTGCCGTATTAAATGGAGGATTGAATCCTCCATTTTTTTGCACTATAGTGTAAAACGTAAAAGCAGATCAGCGAGGAATCAGCACGACATGAAATAAGGTGGAAAAAATGAGTCATTTGTTTTCTTTTTGTGATATCGTTATGAAATTTGATATAGGAAAACAGCCTTTGATGGTATCTGGCTTTGTTAATGCTGGGGATGTGTTAGTTGTTACAGGCCCTTCAGGTGCAGGAAAATCAACTTTGCTCAGGATTCTGTGTCGACTGATTGCACCAGCGGAAGGGACGATGTATCTTCAAGGGATTGAAGCACGGCAAATTATGCCGCAGGAATGGCGCAGAAGGGTTCATTATGTGCCGCAGAAGCCAGCTTTGTTTGAGGGGACGGTTGAGGAAAATCTACACAGGCCGTTTGCATTGAGTGCTGTTTCTAAAGAAATAGTTTTTGATCGTAATGCCGCCGTACAGTATTTAAAAGCAATGGATTTATCACCGCAAATTATGGAGCAAAGGGCTTTTACTCTTTCAGGCGGGGAAGCAGCCCGTGTTGCATTACTTAGAACGCTATTATTACAACCCCAGATTCTTTTGTTGGATGAACCTACGGCTGCGCTGGATGATGAAACCCGTCGTAGTGTGATGAGTATTGTTAGTCGGTGGGTTGAGGAGACAAACGACCGGGCTATTATTATGGTCTCTCATAACCGTGATGACTTAAGTGAATTACCCGGGGTCAGAAAGATAATGATACAGGGGACGGTACTAACCAGTCAAACGAAGCAAAATTTGACGATGAGTAAAGGAGAAGCTGATGGATTATAACTATATTCCCATATCCAACCTTCAACTGTTGCTTAGTGTTTTACTGATTTTCATTACTGGTCTGGTTTCAGCCTTGTTTAAATTGGGATTATTGAAATCTTTGTTGTGGGGAACCGTACGAGCCTTTTTCCAGTTAACGCTGATCGGATATGCTCTGACGTTTATTTTTAAAAACAATCAAATATATATAATCGTGCCTATTCTTTTATTAATGTCTTTTGTGGCCAGTCGTGAGGCCTCTAAGCGCGTTGAAAGAGCACCACAAAGGCCGCTTATTATCTCCTTTGTGGCGCTGACAGCCAGTACCTTCGTGGTAGGAACGCTGGTGGTTGGGCTCATCATTCAACCGAAACCATTATTCACAGCGCAGGTGGTCATCCCTATTTTTGGAATGATTCTTGGCAACTCTATGAATGGGATTGCACTGTCTCTGGATCGTATGTATAGCGAAATTCATGCCAATGTTCATCAGGTGGAACAACTCCTGATCATGGGGGCGACGCCCTGGGAAGCGGTGGAGGAGTATATGAAACGAGCGGTTAAGGCCGGAATGACACCCATCATTAATTCACTGATGGTGGTTGGATTGGTTAGTGTTCCAGGGATGATGACAGGGCAGATCCTGGCAGGCATGAACCCCCGGGATGCGGCTAGATATCAGTTTGTTGTGATGGTGATGATCGCGGCCGCGGTAGCCATTGGCTGCCTTATAATGGTAGGCTTATCTTATAAGAAACTGTTTACCGAAGATATGGCTCTGGTTGAGGCGATTCGAAAGAATTAGTAAGAAAATAGGTTGAGTATAAGCGGAATTATTAGTTGGACAGTTGGTTAGTTGGACAGTTGGAACGTTGAAGTGGGTTAATTAGAAAATAGGAACCAAAAACGCTGATGTTCGCTGATTACCGCTGATGAACGCTGTTCTTTTTTTTAATATATAAAACAGCGTTCATCTGCGGTAATCAGCGTAAATCTGCATCCTATTTAAACGACCAGAGGGAGTATCAGTGGTACCCGTAGGGTGCGTTAAAATCGTTCCCTTCCCCGGTTGCACACTGATTTTCATCTGTGGTTGTGTCGTGCAGACATGGGTGGTTAGTAAGAAAAAACGAAAACTTAAAAAGAACGGTGTTTTTACACCGTTCTTTCTTGTCTGAATTACATAAGCAGTTAGGATTGACCGACCTGGGATTTAACGGTTTGTATATCCTGCTGATCAGCTTGGCAGGCTGCACTGTAGAAGCCTTTTTGTTCGGCGATCTGGTATAGCTGATACTGGAACTGTTCACTTGAATCACGAATCTGCTGCATGGTTTGACGGAACTGCTGATTGGAAGCCTGGCTGATTACATTGGCGTAACCGGTTAAGCTGCTGTTAATCATGGACAGCACATCATTGACCATTTCTTTATCCTGTATATTCTGGTTTTGCTGCATGTTATCTTTCCTCCTTAACCTAAAAATGACATTAATTTGTTTTTGGTGTCACAAGCGGATTGAGCAGATTGTTCGAACATCTGCTTTACCTGTGGGTCCTGACATTGCTGTGCGTAAAATTGCAGTTTCTTTTCCGCTGTCTGGTGAGACCCGATCAAATGCCTTAGGTTTTGAAGTTCTAATTGATTTAACAAGATTTCGAGCTCCTTTCTGTTCTATAAATTTATTTCGCCTTTGTTATGTTTTGTTTTACGTGTTGTATTTATTCAATCAAATTTATTTTTGTAATGGATGAGTGGTGATGCCCTTCTTCGCCTTTTTGTGATTTAAAGGTAATCATTAGATAAAGCACGAAAACATTAAGCTTGACATGGAGCAAAAGATTGTTTTACTATAGTGATGAAAAGAGATTAAAATAGTCCACTTTAGGAGTGAGGTTTTGTGCAGATTACTCGACAAACCGAGTATGCGATTCGAACGATATTGGAACTTGCCAGAAGTGAGACAGGGGAACTTCTTTCAACAAGAGTTATTTCGGAACGTCAGGACATTCCGGAGGATTTTTTGAAAAAGACCATACAACTGCTTAATTATGCTGGGCTTGTGAGTACCCAGCGGGGGGTTCAAGGAGGGGTAAGATTAGCAAAAGACCCCCATGAAATTACCCTGGTTGATATTATTACGGCTATCGAGGGACCTATTGCTATCAATGTATGCCTCGCACCAGACTTCCAGTGCCCGAACAGAGAAACCTGTGTGATTTCCCCTTTATTGGCTCGAGCGCAGCATGCTTTCTTACAGGAACTGCGGAAAGAAACGCTGGCTGATCTTGCTGCGAAGGGATAGAATATTTTTTTGCGATTAAAAGGGGATAAAAATAGTCCAGATACAAGAACCTCTGTTTACGGAATTAATTAAGTTATCGATGAGGAATAATAAGAAAAAGGAAGGGGGTATGGACAACCGCATGCATTGAATGCCTTACGACCCTTTAAAATGATGCTTACCATGATAAAATCATAATCATATAAATGAGTGCGGGAGAGGAAAATAGTGGGAAGGTTGGGGAATGACAATGCAGTGGACGGAAGAGGCGTTAAAGGAGATTGAGAAGGTACCTGGGTTTGTTCGAAAAATGGCTAAGCGGGCTGTTGAACAAGAGGTTAAGGCTAGCGGGCGAAATGAGGTTACGGCCGAAGACGTAAAAGCAGGGCGAGATAAACATATCAAATTTGCGGAGAAGGATGAAGCGGATGAAGGAAAGGTGCGTATTGCAGTCGTACGTTGTAATATTGTAGCTGAAGTATGTCCAGGTGTGGCTTGTTTCAAAGCCTTTAACAAACGGAAGAAGCAATTTGAAGTTTATGGAGACAATGCAGAAATAGTAGGATTCTTTACATGTGGAGGGTGTCCGGGAAGACGAGTGTCTCGGTTGGTAGATGCTTTAATGAAACACGACCTCGATGTGGTTCATCTTTCTTCGTGTATGGTGATGGAAGGAGATTATCCTCGTTGTCCCCACAAAGATGAGATTAAACGAATCATTGAAAGCAAAGGCATAAAAGTGGTTGAAGGAACGCATCATTAAAATAGATAATTATGCATTCAAACAGGAAGATTTATTGGCTTTTGCAGGGGAATTAATTTTTAGTTTAATATAACCCGGAGTCTTGCTGTTAAGAATCAAGGCTTCGGGTTTATTTTTGCGCCTAAAACACGATAATTTGGAGTGAAAAATGTTCTGAAGCTTACGCGATTAGGATCACTGTGTATGATTTATGGTTGTTGTGTTTACAATAAAATAACCTTAAATATGATCGAAGAGAGGATTTGGATTATGTACCCTATTATGCCAATGGTAGGTCAGCAAACACAAACCAGTGAAAAAATCATTGCTTTTCCAGATCAGCAGCAAAATCAACAGCCGGGTATAGAAAGCACTATGAATCCCCGACCGATTTATGAGAACCCTGAATATAAGGGAAGTGGTAAACTTCTGGATAAAGTTGCGGTTGTTACAGGGGGAGACAGTGGCATTGGGCGAGCGGTAGCGATTGCATTTGCCAGCGAAGGTGCAGATCTGGTAATCCCTTACCTGAGCGAAACGCAGGATGCCATGGAAACGCAGAGCAGAATCCTTCAACTGGGCCGAAAATGTCTGCTTTTACCGGGGGATTTACGCGAGGAGGCTTTTTGCAACACTGTCATTGATCAATGTGTACAATCATTTGGGCGTCTTGATATTCTGGTAAACAATCATGGGGTATTACTGTCTAAAAAAAGCATTACTGAAATAACAGCGGAGCAGCTTGAATGGACGTTTTGCAGCAATGTTTATCCTGCTTTTTATTTATCAAAAGCAGCACTTGCTCATCTTAAAACCGGGAGTGTAATTATTAACACCGTTTCGGTTACGGCCTTTAAAGGGAATGAAGAACTCCTCGACTATTCAGCGAGCAAGGGAGCTCTGGTAGCGTTTACCCGCTCGTTGTCGCTTGCATTGAACGGAGCTGGTATACGGGTTAATGCAGTGTCACCTGGACCCGTTTGGACACCGTTAATTCCAGCAGGTTTCCCGGTCGAAAACGTTAAAACTTTTGGTACTGATACACCTATCCAGCGGGCTGCCCAACCATTTGAAATGGCTGGGGCTTATGTGTACCTGGCATCTGATGATTCCGGATACATGTCCGGGCAAATTCTCCATGTAAATGGAGGGGTGATTCTGGGAGCGTGATTTCAGCAACCAATGTAATAAGATAATAATCAGCGGACCGGCAGAAGAAAGACAAACCTTCTACCGGTCTTTTTTTGATGCACAAAGATTCCGAAATAATTATGGGAATAAAACAAAATTTTTACAAAAATCAGGATATCCTTTTTTGACTGTACAAGGAAGGAAATGAGGAATATAGGTTTCTTCTTAGTTATTTCATGAGACTCCAGCTTAAGGATATAAAACCAATGGAAAATATTACATAGCGAATTGAGCAGGGATTTGTAATAAAATGTTGAAACATGGTTATGTTAACTTTTTTACAAAAAAAGAATTAAAAAGGAAAGGACAGATTAGAAAATGAAAAAAATGATAGCGAAGAAAAGGATTAGTATTATCGCCTGTGTGTTAGCTCTGTTGATGTTTTCTTCCACAATTATTGCTCCAATGGAAGCAGAGGCAGCGATTTACGCGAATTACACAATAAGTGGCGGAACTTACTCAACTACCAGTTACTTTAACAGTTCAGACAGTGTTGTCAGCAACCCTACTTCTACGGATTCTACAGCTACGGAGGAGTCCCAATCCGGTACAACGCAGGACACATCTTCCAGCAGCAGTTCCGATTCATCTTACATAATTGTATCGTCATCAGGTGTCACTTATCAGTATTACCCGGAAAGCAATTTCTATAAACGGGTGAACACACAAGATACCCAAACAAAACCGACCGAAAGTGATGAACAGGAGCAACCACAGCAAACGGATAAGCAATCGGTCACCGTTAAAAAGGTTGCCAGTGGAACCAAATATGAGACTGAGCTCTACGTAATTGAGAGCGGCAAACCCGGTCCAGTTGTTATGATTGTAGGTGGGGTGCACGGAAACGAGAAAGCAGGATACACTGCTGCTCATAAAGTAGCTGATTACAACATTACCCGGGGAACCCTGCTAGTGCTCCCTGAAGCGAATAAGCGTGCAGTTGATAGGAACAGAAGGTATGTAAAAGGGGAAGGCGATCTGAACCGTGATTTTCCAACCACCAAAAGTGGCCGTGCGGACGGAGTACTGTCCAGAGCGATTTTAAAGACTATGAAAAATTATGATGTGGACTGGGTGATGGATATGCATGAAGGGTATGATTACTCCAAAAAGACTACCTCCAGTTCGGTTGGACAATCTATTATCTACTATCCATCAAGCAAAATGACGCCTTTGGCCAAAGACATCGTGAACTCCTTAAATAAGAATATCAGCACTTCCTATAAAAAGTTTTCTTTGCTGCGTTATCCGGTTAAGGGAAGTCTGGCCAGATCTGCAGCCGTTGCATGCGGTGCCAACAGTTTTATCTTTGAAACCTGCAGTAAACAGAAGCTTTCTACACGGGTCAATTACCAGCTTAAAGCAGTAAATATGCTCCTGGATGATCTGAATATGCGTTAATTTACAAGAAAAGAGGAGAGGTTGTGGCCTCTCCTCTTTTTCATTGTTTTTAGTCTGTATACATTGATCCACCGCATTAGAATATTTTTCCGATTAAAGATTTATTTGATACCTGCTTCCCGCAGATATGACATCACCATCTTTTGAAAAAGTTCAGACTGTTCTTCAAATGAAACAGAATCAGGAAATACCAGACGGTGATAAATCAGACCATTAAAAAAGATAGCAATGAGGAACCCATACTTGGGTTCAATACCTACTACTTCTGCAATCCCATTCCCGTAATAATGATCGGCTTCTTTCATGAGTTCGAAAGTGTTTTCCAATCCATAATGCCGATAATAATCAATGGTTAACAGAACGATATCCTGATACCAGTCTTCTTTTTCCATTATGTAATCACAAAAAGCTTTGATACGTTCTTCTGCTGGTGTGTTTTCATCGATGTGTTCTATGGCTTCGGACATATCATGTCTACTGGCCAATTTCAGCATGTGTTCCAGGATAGATTTTTTAGACGGAAAATAATGATAGAGGGTACCTGTTGATACGTCTAGCTCTCGGGCAATCTCGCGCATGGTTACATCGGCGTATCCGCGTTTGGCGAAATGATCAAAGTACTTTTGAATCAACTCTTCTCGGTAGGCATCATGATCAACAATTTTTGGCATCGTATCGCCTCACAATATAAAAAATTATTTAAATTGCCTGTTCAATATAAAAAAATATTACAATTTATACTTACCATTAGGGAGTGTTTTTGTCAATGGCTCTCTTTATGTTTTTATTCAAATCTTCCCATACTAACGTTTGACGTTACTAACGATAAACGTTAGTATATAACTATGATAATAAGCTTCAAAAACAAAGACACAGAATCCATTTTTAAGGGGGTGTTAGCAAAGAAGTTACCACATGACATCCAACAGGTAGCCAGAAGAAAACTAATAATGCTTGACAGTTCTCACAGGCTTGCTGACCTCAAAGCACCACCGTCCAACCATCTAGAGAAGATGGAAAAATATCGAAAAGGAGATTGGAATATTCGAATTAATGACCAGTTTAGGATTGTGTTTACGTGGACGGATGGAAATTGTTATGATGTAGAAATTATCGATTATCATTAAAAATGGAGATATTAATATAGAGAATTATTATTTAATTTAGGAGTGT
>JAYEHK010000140.1:0-10880 GCA_034659475.1 Bacillota bacterium
ATTAGACTCCAGAGGTTCAATTTCTTTCCCCTCTGCTAACCAAGCTACAGGGATTCTGCTTGTTTCCCTAGCGGGACTACCTCCCGCTGAACATGCCAGCCTTGCTGGACATACAACCGTCCCCGGTGTTCCTCATATCTTCCCCCGACTGACCAAAGATCGTAAAATGAGTTTCATAGCAGATGTACTCATACCTTCATATTTTTGGCCTCTAAAGTATGTTTCTTCTACTGATATATTTCTCAATTCGCTTACAGGAAGCTCCAGCGGATTGTGACTCAATGCAGTAAAATTCGCCCACTTACCCGGGGTAAGGGTACCCAGGTCTTTTTCATCAAAGCTAAACTGCGCTGGCCAGATGGTATGCATCTTCAGTGCTTCATAGACAGGCAGGCTCTGTGAAGGGTTAGGATGATTACAGGTATTATGTATGGACAGGATTGGATCAGGGATGGTACAAGGACCATCGGAGCCAGCCGACAGAAGGAGTCCAGCCTCACGCATATCTTTAAAAGGAAGTATCATCTCGGCTCGTTTACCCAGAATCTTTTCCAGATACTCCATAGGCTCTTCGCGCCAATCCAGAAAATTCGGCTGCACAGCCAGGTGAAGCTTGAGGCGGGCAGCTCTCTCCAACTGTTCTGGACGGCTAAGGTCAGCATGGATAATAATATGTCGGTGATCAGCCCGTGGACAGTCCTTTAGAGCATATTCATAGGCCGTTAATGCCTGCTCAAAAGCAGCATCACCTATGGCATGCATTGAAACCTGTAAACCAGCCCGATTTGCCTCTCTAACAAAATCATTTACCTCTTGCTGGGAGTATATCAATACCCCTTTGTTAACTGAATTATGAGTATAAGGTTCAAACAAAGCAGCATCTTCGGAGCCAAAACACCCATCCAGGGCACAGGCAAAGCAACCGCCGATGCGCGTGAGCTTACGTTTGATAACCTTTTTGGGTTCCATCGTCTGCATGTACAGTCGAAATTCCTGGGGCAGGGCTTTGCCTATTTTCATCATGAGGTCGAAGTCTTTATCACCCGGAAAGCCATTCGCCTCTACACTGTGGATCAGCCCTATCCCTCGCCGGGCCATGAAATCAGCGCCCTGTATCATACTTCCAACCATGTTCAGGGGGTTCATCATTTTGGTCACATGCTGTACGCTTGTGTAATGTGAATTAACGTAGAGCCATCCGCTGCTCTCATTAAAATCCGGATCATTTAGTACTTCAGGAGGAAAGAGTTCGATCAGTGCAGAGTTGGCCACAGCGGCATGCCCATCATATTTTTCGATGAGCAAAGGCCGTGAGGTCATTTTATCCAGGTCAGCACGTTCTACCAGGCGACTTTCTTCAACAGTGTGCGCCGACACCCCAAAACCAAATAGAAACTTATCTTTTGGATGCTGTTCTTCATATTTTTTTATGATGGCAACCATTTCATCGAAGTTCTTCGCACAACTAAGATTGAGTCCAAAGTGAAACAACGAAAAACTGCCAAAGTGAATATGGGTATCGGCAAAAGCAGGTAACACACATTTCCCATTCAGGTCCACCACCGTTCCACCCTTGTATTTCTCCGGTATCGAATCACCCGTAAAGACGATCCTTCCTTTTTCTTCAATCATTACCGAAAAGATATGATCATTTTCATCACAGGATATAAATGCAGCATTTGTAAAAATTCTCACTATAGACCCCTCCTACTACCGTAATCATTTGCTCTGCATGATTTGGATATTTTTAATCTTACAGAATTATTATCCCATATTTGTTCTTCGACTTTTTATTTGTAAATCCTTGTTAATAGCCAAAAAAGGTACCTTTTTGTGGCTTGTATGTATTATCAGCGAAAGCAGAGGGACGTTCTTTTTGCTTCCTTTTTTCTATAGCAGTGTTAAGAACCCCCCTCTGCTTCCCCTTGTGTCTTGCAGACACAGATGATAGAATCCGCATATAGATTAATCAAACGAGGTGTAAATATAGCATGAAAAGAAAACTATATTTCAAATATTGACTGCTGGTTGGATTAATGAAGGAGTGCGTATGAATGGATATAAATATTGATTATTTCGAACAGCTATGGGAAGAAGCTTTTAAGGAGGATCACAAAGCAGACAGCCGGACCTCATGGGACAACCGGGCTGAAGAATTCAACCGAAATGACCCTGATGAGCGCATTGGCAAAATCAGCGCGCTATTACTGGAGAAACAGATGCTGCAAAAAGGCAGTACGGTTTTGGATATCGGCTGTGGACCCGGTAAATTCGTTCTGGCATTTGCCCCACGAGCCAAAAGCGTTGCAGGAGTAGATATCTCCCCTAAGATGCTGCAATATGCAACGGAAAATGCAGCCGCTCTTGGCCTCGACAATACGGAGTTCAGGGAATTAGATTGGCGAAATGCTGATCTAGCGGCTTTAAACTGGCGGAAAAAGTTCAGCCTGGTGACAGGCATCATGTCTCCCGCCCTTAGTAACCCAAACAGTCTGGAGAAAATGATCGAGGCCAGCAATGAATACTGCTTGCTTTGTCATTTTGTTGAACGGCAGGATTCGATCATGGATGTATTAAGAAAAGTCATCCTTGGATGGAATACTGATGATGAGTTCGGTAATAAAGCACTCTACTGCAGCTTAAACATCCTCTGGCTTAAAAAGCTATTCCCGGAGATCGTTTATTTTGATACGGAAAGAGAAATAACCCGACCTTTGGAAAGAGCTGGCAAGCATTATATTACCAAGCTTGAAATGAACACCACCCTGACAGCAGCCCAAAAATCAGATGTCCTGGATTTTTTGAAGAATACGGCTGAAAATGGGATGATCAGGGAGACGATTACGGCTAGAATTGCGTGTATATATTGGAGGAATTGAAGCCGCACCCCAAAGATGCAGCAGAATCATCATAATTTTTCATGAATCAGGATGATGTTTTTTGAATTTTATTAATTTGATAATTTATTGCAGGATAACCCCTTTACTTTGTAGAACATATGTTTCAATGACTTATAGAGTCATATAGTAATGCAGTTAACGTTTCAAAAAGCTTATAGGAAGGGGGTTATGAAATGTGTATTAAAGCCGAAGACAATTTTGGTTTCACTATTGCTGATGACCTTAATTTTTTCGGAGACCATGTTGATGGGATCTATTTTGATCGAATTGATATTTATCCTCCATTTGGGCTAACTCACAAGACCTATACAATTAATGATGGCTCCTTTGATTTAGGCGTTCTTCTTCTTGAAACCTTTGGTGATGAATTTATTCAGGTAATTGACACGGGTGGGAAACGTATCTATAAGTTACAAAGGTAATAAAAATTTATCGAAGTTTCTAGAATATCATTTTTAGCTATTCTCTCTTATCCATTATCCTTTCATTATTGACTTTCATTCTAAGGAGATATACGCTTCAGCATGGATAGTTTTATCCATGAGGCTCATAGGTTACAGAAAAGAGAGAGGTAAGTTTATTGCTTAATTATGTTATAGATCTTTCACTTTGGAATTACAAACCTTGAAAGCCTAATACCCTTGCTTACTTCCGTTGCATATGATTTATTTATCCCAGATGCCCGAACAATATCAGTCGCCTTAAAGTTGTTAGCAAGGATAATTGCCGCATTTTTAATCCCGAACAAATGAATCATTGCTACCTGATCACCTGCAGGTGCGTTATCATACATTTCCTTTAAAATTTCACCTAATTCATTTTCAGTCATTTTAAACCTCCCCTATTGGACCTAATCCGTAAATTAACGATTTGTTTTTCTCCATACCAAGATAATAATTGTATTCGTCATTAACATGTTTTAACCCTTCCGTCGTGACCCAATTTACTCTATATTTGTATTATTTAAATATAAATTTTTTTATATTGTTAATTAATGCAACTCGGTAAATGCTAACCGGCTATCTTTACAAATTCTAATAGCCTTGTTCTATTTTATTGACTTTGATAACAGGATAAAATATCCTATGTTTGTGGGGGTTTGTCCAAATCACTCACATCTTTTTACAAAAGTGAGGTTAAACAATTGCCTAATTATGTTATTGATCTTTTCTCTGGCGCCGGGGGCTTGACCGAAGGTTTTGCTAGGGAAGGATTTGATATTATTACCCATATTGAAAAAGATCCTTGGGCCTGTGAGACCTTGCGAACGCGTGTCTGCTATCACTGGCTAAAAGAAAATAATCGACTTGATATATACAATAACTATTTAAGATCGACTGTGTCTATTAAAAAAAATGCTGCTTTGAAGGAAGAGATTATTTATTCCTGTTATCCTGAATTAAATAATCTAGTAAAAAATCGCGTTCTTAACAAGACCTTTGGCAATACTCTTGAAAACCCTGATACCATTTCTTCTGGTGATGCGATCAGATATATCTCCAATATCGCCCGTCAAAATGGGGTGCAATCCATATCGACAGTTATTGGAGGACCGCCCTGTCAGGCCTACTCTTTAATCGGCAGAGGACGCATGAAAGAACAAGCCTCCACCGATGACCGCAATTTTCTTTTTAAATTTTATTTGGATATAGTCAACGAATTCAAACCCAAATTATTCGTTTTTGAAAATGTACCTGGAATATTGAGTGCCCAGAATGGTCAGCTGTTTCCAGCAATACGTGAAGAATTTGACCGTATAGGTTACGGTTTTGTTTCCGGACCCAATGCATCTGATCAGGAAAACATAATTAACTGCAAGGATTACGGAGTGTATCAACCCCGAAGAAGGCTTATCCTGTTTGGTTATCGAATAGCTGACTACCCCCAGGGCTTTACTTATCCTGACTTTGCCCAGTTCATGGTAAATTTGGATGAACCGATGAATACAGCAAATGCAATATCCGATTTACCTCACCTGCTTGTAGGACAGGGCTCTGATTTTTGGTATAGAGAATATGACCATAACCGTGAATTAAGCCGCTATCAATCAATGATGAGAGAGGGTTCCCCGGGTGTATTGAATCACTTTGCCAGGCCACACCGAACTGATGATTTGGAGATTTACGCCCTGCAAATAGATGCATCGTTGAGAGGAGAAAAGATTTCCTATAGTCAGCTGCCTGAGAGACTGCAATTACATAAGAATAGCGGGAAAAAGGTATTCGAAGATCGCTTTCGGGTACATGGCAGCCAAGAACTACCGCATACCATTGTTGCACATATATCGAAAGATGGTCATTATAATATCCATCCTGATCCCAATCAGCGTCGTTCGCTAACTGTCAGGGAAGCCGCGCGTATACAGAGTTTTCCGGACAATTACTTCTTCGAAGGACCCAGGACGGCACAGTTTGTCCAAGTTGGAAATGCTGTTCCTCCATTACTATCTCATATTATTGCAATGGCTGTAAGGACGGAACTTGAGGCTGCAGGCAATCCAAATGACTGATGTATTCTCACCTCAGAAGCGAAGTCAGGTGAGGTCATGCATTCGGGGCAGGGGTACCAAACCAGAAATAATGGCATGACGGTATCTGCGCAAGCATGGTTTTGGATACAAGAAAACCAGTCTCCCCAATAAACTGGACATTGTACTGACCAAATATAAATATGTTGTTTTTGTAAACGGCTGTTTTTGGCACGGGCATGAAGTTTTCAAATATTATCTAATTTCCAAGACGCGAACCGATTGGTGGCTGGAGAAAATATATCGCACAAAAATATAAGCCTCTTCAATTAAATTGTATAGAGAAATCGAATAACAATAACTCGACTAAAAATGTCCTCCAAAAGGAGGACATTTCCATTTCGTGCGGAAACAATATTTTAACCAGTTTAATTTAATCAAAGGAAGGTTGGCAATAATGGCAGATTCCAAAAATAGATATAATAACGGTTCTAATATCTTTAGACCACGGGCACGACTCATGAGAGCTTTCGGGGATGAACTAATAAGCAATGAGAATGTAGCCGTTATAGAATTGGTTAAGAATGCTTATGATGCGGACGCTACAGCCGTAGTTATCAAATTTGAAGGTCCATTGGAAAGCGACAAAGGTTCAATGGAGGTCATTGACAACGGAAATGGAATGTCAATGCAAACGATTCTGAATACTTGGCTGGAACCAGCGACCATAAATAGGATAAAAAACCCCAGAAGTGAGAGGTACAACCGCAGAGTCTTAGGCAAAAAAGGAATTGGTAGGTTTGCTGTTTCGCGTCTTTCGAGAAGTCTTTCACTTTTTACTAGAATGAAAGATGCACCAAAAGAGACGAGCATCTACATAGACTGGAGTCAATTTGAGGATGTAGATAAATATCTCGACGAAATTGATATCCCCTGGAAGGAAATTTCACCGCGATGTTACAAAAAGGGGGGCTATGCTGAGAAAGTCCTTCAATATTCAGGTGGTACAGGCATAGAAAAGAACCACGGTACCATGTTAAAAATGACTAATCTAAGGTCAGAGTGGAGCGACAAGGAGTTTAAAGATCTTTATAACCGACTCTCAAGACTGGTTCTTCCGTTTAAGGATTCAACGATCTATGACTTTGATATTTTCCTCGATTTACCAGACGCATTCAGCAAATTCAGCGGCCATGTACACCCACCCGAATCATTAAGCAAACCCATGTACCTAATTAGTGGTTGCGTTAATGAAAATGGATACTACAATTTTGACATCAACATAGGTGAAAAGCCTGAAAACATTAGAGGGAAATTTCAACTAGAGGATAAACAAGCACCAACTTGCGGACCCTTGACCATTGAACTTCGTGGATGGGATAGAGATTCAAAATCGATCCAAGAAATGGGTATGAAGGTTACACAGATGCGAGAAGATTTAGACGCTGCAGCCGGTATCAGTATATATCGAGACGGTTTCAGAGTATTTCCATATGGAGAGCCTGGAAACGACTGGCTTCGGCTTGATATCCGAAGTAGACAAAATCCAACTATGAATATGGCTAATAATCAGCTCGTGGGTTACGTAATAATTTCCTCCGATTCCAACAGTCAACTGGAAGATCAGACAAATCGAGAGGGTTTTCTTGAAAATCGTGCAGTGTCTGATCTAAAGGAACTAATTAAATTAACTCTAAAAGAGCTGGAGAAACGAAGATATGCTTATAAACGCAGGAATGTCGACAGCAAAGAACCTTCAGGAGGAATTTTCCAAGGATTTAATATAGACCGGATTCGTCTGCTTGTTGATACAGAGTATTCGCAGGATAAGCAGTTAACGAATTTAATTGCAGCTACCGAAAAAGATCTACAATTTAAAATAGAAAAAGTCCAAGAAGTTTTAAGTCGATACCGTCGGCTCGCTACTTTGGGTCAACTTATCGATGGAGTCATTCACGAAGGAAGAACGCCCGTCACAGTTATCAGCCAGCAAGCACGCCTAATTAAGCGGGAACTGGAGCATTCAGAAAATGAAGAATGCAGAGGCCTCGCTAAAAAAACGGCCTCAATATTGTCGCAAACAGAAACTCTAAGCAAGGTTTTTAAGAGAATTGCACCTTTTGGAGGCAGAAAAAGAGGAAAACCTGTTGCGGTTGTGCTTGAAAATATTATTCGAGACGGGTTTTTGATTTTTGAAGATGATCTCAATAAATTGAACATAGAAGTTGATATTCCCAATACGAAAACAAAAGTCACTGCCGATTCTTCAGAAATACAGGAAGTGATTGTAAACCTATTGAGAAACAGTATGTATTGGCTTAAAAAAGTGCCCGATGATGAAAGGTCAATAGTTGTACAAATTGATCGTATATCCGAAAACGAACTGCATATAATTTTCTCGGATAGCGGTCCTGGAGTTGATCCAAGTGATAAAGATATGATATTCGAGCCTTACTTTTCTACTAGAAATGACGGTGTTGGTTTAGGACTTGCGACAGTAGACGAAATTGTAACCGATTATTACGGTGGTGAAGTGATCTTATTGGAGGAAGGTCCACTAGACGGAGCATCGTTCAAAGTAATATTGCGAAGGAGAGTTTAAGATGAGCGAATGGCGAGCACTCTATGTTGATGACGAAGCTGAAATTCTAAGCACTGTAGAAGAATGGTTTAACAATATCGAGAAACCAATACCCGGGATTGAATCCTTAAAATTTGATACCGAAACAGATTTTGAAAAAGCATACGAACGAATGACAGTATCAAATTATGACGTTGTCATCTTAGATCTCCGAATGATTATAAAAGATGTGGAAGACGACGAAGCAGGAACTAAACTGCTGGATATGATTCGAAATCACTGTTTTTTGCCTGTCATTTTTTATACAGGTCTGCCCCATTTAGTAAGCCACCTGGAAAGTGCTGCAGTACGCATAGTGGAAAAAACAGAATCCTTTGAGGGACTTGAAGCAGAACTCCAGTATATATGGAGCACGGGTTTACCGTCCACTAATAGGGCTCTTTTTTCACATTTAAGAGAGATATTAAAAGATTACATGTGGGACTTCGCTATGGAGAACTGGGACGAGTTCGCTGCCATACCAGATAAAACATCTGTGGCTCATGTGCTAGCCAAGCGTATCGGAGCATCTTTGAATGGTTCTGGCGTTCTAAACCTTATAAATAAGATGGGCCTTAAAAAAGGAAATACAGCTACAAAAGTTCATCCTGTACAGTACTACATAATGCCTCCAATTGAACCCATTCTTTTAGCAGGGGATATTTTTTTTGGTAGTATAAATGGTATAACCGGTCATTGGGTATTGCTTTCACCTACCTGTGACTTGGCTAAAGACAACACTGATATGGCATTGCTTGCATTTGGAAAACCATTACAGGATCATGATTTATTCGATAAGTGGTGTAATGGCACAGATAAAGGCAAACTAAACTCCTTACTTCTAAATAGGAACGGAGATCGTGAATATTTCCTGCCTGCTTCATTGAAATTACCAGATTTAGTAGTGGACCTCCAATCTTTGATTGAGATCCCTATAGAACATTTATCCACTTTGGAAAGAATCGCTTCCCTCGATTCCCAGTTTGCTGCAGAAGTACAATTACGTTTTGTAAGATATTATGGACGCCGTGGGGTTCCCGACCTTGATGCTTCAATTATATTAGAAAGGTTAGAGGAATACAAAAAGGCGAAACCCGCTGATATAATTCCAGCTTTAACAACTGCGACTGCCTGCCAAGGATAGTATTTGCTTTCCTTAGGAGAAGCAGCTTTCTATACTTACATTTGGGGTTCATCTTTAGGTAAGAGAACCCCAAAATTACTTTAAATATTTTTAGTCAAATAATAAACATTTCGATGGTGTTAATTTTTGAGACCGATCAAACATATTCTATTTCAAGCCAATCATTGTAATACTTTCCTGTAATGCTTTGTAAATCGTTCCATGCTTTACTTAATACAATCATGGGTTCAGTGCCAATTTTATAAAATCTAAGATATAATCCCGTTCTTAACATAGCCAATGAAATTATGTCAGAAATCAGTCTCGCCCCATGAGCGAGTTCTAGTGCCTCTCTTCTTTCAGTATCTCTATTATTTCTATCCCATATTAGCCCAATTCCATCCCCATCTTGGTGTGTTAAATGACTGCTCTGACTGTAACCATAATAAAATCCAACTATCATATCAAATCCCTGAATATCACTATTTGAAAGCACCTTCACCATTTCGCTAAAAGACCATTTCCGTTCCAGTTGCCGCCGATATTTATTCGAATACTTCTCTGTTAATTCATGCAATTCAATATCAGTTAACAAAACTTCTCTTAAAGGTAAGTTTTTCGAGGAACCATCATCTGTTTTCTCTAAAAGTTCTTTTGCTTTGTAATGTCTTGAAATCCTTTTACATTCCGGAATTTCAATCCAAAATTCGCTAGACTTTTTGGCTATTTCTTGAGCAGACCCAGAGGTTAAATAAAAGAGTTTAATTGTTCCCTCAAGAACAGATCTATACAAAATCTCTGTATCCCATAATCTGTAATTGGCAACTAAAATCAAAGCGCTTTCACTTGAGAGATAACAACTAGAAAACAATTGTATAAAATTGAATTGTATATTATCTGGAATATCCGATTCTTTTTTATATAGGGGAGCACATATATCAAAAGATTTTCTCATAAGTGAATTGGCTTTGCCTGATAATTCATACAAAATCATACTATTGTTTTCCATATAATTCTCCTTTGCTTCCATCTGCAGCTAATAACCCCAACTGCCTCCTTATTCAGAGAACGAGTTTTTGCTCAACTTGTTAGCCTTTTGATTTTGTGAATTATTGCTATTTACAAGCAAACGCTATTAAGAAGATTCCTGATATCCTTCCGCCAAAACCTTGTTTCGTATCTCCTGCAGAATTCTGCATTGTACTTCGTTTGGTATTCTGGTACCCGACATTTTGCCTGCCAGTGATAATATCTTTGTTTCCTCCGGTGAAAGCAGTTTTTTCTCTCCTGCCCAAGAGAGAATATCTAACCAATATGATTGACCTTTTTCAACGACGAACATCTGTGCTTCAATGCCTGAAACCATTCTCTGTTCTGTCCGTGCACTACTTGCCTGAATTTTAGCTTCATTTTTATCCATCAAGATACTATTAATTTGTGGGTGAAGCTGAACTTGTACTTCCTTCACTCTCTCCCAGCAGATATTGTTTTTGCTCCATTCAGTTACGTTTTGTACCAAACGATTCTGGTCAGTCAGAACATCAAAAACTGCCTTGTAAATCGGGATAAGCTGTTCACACAAGACATCCGGAAGTTCTTGACTGTCCCATATCTGCATTAGATCCAATTCCTTGTCTGGCATGTTCTCTTTGAGCATATGTGACAGTTTGGCCATTGAATATGCCGTCAAATTTGCCAGATAGCCGTTTTCATACCAGGGTTGTTGTCTGATAGTTATATTGATTTTTTTAAATAAGATAGTAAGTGCCA
>JAYEHK010000141.1:0-10800 GCA_034659475.1 Bacillota bacterium
GATATTCTTTCCCATCCATATTGTAATGAAAACAGACAAAGGGAATATTTCTTTTTGTAAAGTAATCATGAGGCATATCTGCTGTAGAACAACAAGTTAGAACATAATCAGACATATTCAACGCTCCTTTATTTTGTGCCAAAGGGACGGTTGTTTTGACACCTTTTTCATTGTTCCTACGATATCAGGGAAGTTTTAATTGTTACGCTAAGATTCTTCTCCGATAATACCGTTAAGGTTCTTAATATAATACCGATATTAGCTATTATAACAGTAACTTAACATTGAAGTGTGACATTACGCATCAAAAAATTTTATTAACGCAATAAAATATTTTCTCAAACCAAATACTAACCCCGAACCAACCGCCTCACCCACGGTATGCCAGGGGACCTGTTATAGTAAAATATACTAAAAGCAACCCAAAAAAAGAACCATAACTCATACCCCCCAATAAGAAAAGCAGAACCCTACCTCCTCCAAAAAAACTAAAGCCTGAACCGTATAATAACGATAATAAATTAAAGAAAAATAAAAAATAAAAAAATCCGTGAAAATCCGCGTAATCCGTGTAATCCGTGTCCATTCAACACCCCAACAAAAAAGGAGGCACCCCCATGAACATCGAAACCCGTTTCCTAGGCCCCATAACCATCAACCAATCCCAGATCATAACCTTCCCCGACGGCATACCCGCTTTCGAGGAAGAGAAACAATACATCCTCCTGCCCATGGAAGAAAACGCACCGTTTTTCTATCTCCAGTCCGTCAAAACCCCGGACCTCTGTTTCATCCTGGCAGCCCCCTTTACATTCTTCCCCGCTTATCAGGTGGAACTTAGCGAAGAGCAAGAAACCAAACTGCAACCCCAGTCAGAAAAAGACCTGGCCGTTTTAACCGTGTTAAATATCCCCGAAGACTTCAAACAAACCACCGCCAATCTAATGGCACCGGTCATCATCAACCTGAACAAAAACAAAGGAATACAGTACGTCCCGCCCCAGAGCGCTTACAACACCAGACAACCCCTTTTCCCACAGAACGCCCAAACAGAAAGCGCTGCAGCACAGGAGGGGAAATAAATGCTGGTACTAAACCGTAAAAAAGGAGAAACCATCGTAATCGGTGATAACATAGAAATAACTATAATAGACGTACTGGGCGACAACATCAAAGTAGGCATCAACGCCCCCAAAGAAGTTGGCATCGTCCGCAAAGAAATCAAAGAAGAAATAGCTGCAACCAACAAACAAGCAACCCAATCCACCCCCAATCTCCAAACCAACCTCCAGGCCCTAAACCAGATGGCCAAGGAGAAAGGCGCAAAGCAGGGGATTAAATAGACGCAGATGCACAGGCCATGGGGACGGTTCGAGCGTCCCGAAGCGAAGCGAAGGCCGAAGGGAAGACGATGGAACCGTCCCCGTGGCGCTCCATAATAGAGTAATAGAGCTAGACTAGTAAAAAATGAAAATCAGGAAGCGATAGCTTCCACAAAAGAAAAATAAAGAAATCCGTGAAAATCCGTAAAATCCGTGTCCATTAAAACTTACCACCCAAAGGAGGGAACTATCATGACAATGCGAATCAACGGCCTGGCCAGTGGGATGGACATCGACTCGATGGTCAATGAGCTGATGTCTGCAGAGCGTATGCGTACGACCGATCCGTTATACCAGGAAAAGCAGACCTTGGAGTGGAAGCAGGAAGACTTCCGCGAAGTCAATACCAAGCTCCTGGCATTAAGAACTGCGACCTTTGATCTGAAATTACAGGGCACCTGTAATGCCCGTTCCGCCAGTTCCTCTGACGAAGACGTGGCAACAGCCACTGCAGGCACTGCTGCCATCGCCGGCAACTACGACCTGACCGTAAACGCCCTGGCCTCCGGAGTATCCGCTGCCAGTTCTGCAGCCATGGGTTCAAATGAAACAACCACCACACTGGCGGACCAGTTTACCGGCATTGCCAATACCGTTACATTTACCCTGGAAGGCAAGGACGGCTCACAGGAGTTCAGCTTTGATACGACAACCGACAGCATCAATACCGTCATTGCAGAAATCAATGAGGCAGAGCTCGGCATCACCGCCAGTTATGATGCCAATATAGACCGCGTATTTTTTATGACCTCTGACACTGGCAGTGACGTCAAGATTGATATTAACGCAGATGCTGAAGGCTTTCTGCGTGACCAGTTAAAACTCTACAGCGGAGATCTCGCAGAAGAAGCCTCACCGGTCAATCTCGGCACAGGTACCGATGCTGACATCGACTTTAACGGTGCAACAGGTCTCACATTTTCCAGCAACCAATTTACACTGACCGGGATCAACTTTAACGTGAAGGACACCGGCAGCACGAAACTAACTGTTAGCAATGACACCGATGCCGTCGTAGAAAAAATCACCGATTGGGTGACCGCATACAACAACGCCCTGGATCATATCGGCGGCAAACTGACGGAGGAACGCTACCGTGACTATCCGCCGCTTCTGGATGAACAGAAAGAAGAGATGAGCGAAACCCAGATCGAACAATGGGAGGAAAAAGCCCGCAGCGGAATGCTCCGTTCGGACAGCATGCTGACCAACGTTTATAATAATACCCGTCAAACAACCATGGACCGGGTAGAGGGCCTATCTGCCGACAACCCCTACACCAGCCTCAGTGCGATTGGAATTAATACCAACAGCTATTATGAAAAAGGCAAACTCTATATCGATGAAACCAAGCTAAGAGCAGCCATAACCGATAATCCAGAAGGCGTCATGGCACTTTTTACCGCCGATGGTGACACCGACGCCACCTCCGGCATCGCGCAGCGCCTCTATGATCAGGTTGATGATTCCATTGATCTCGTCCGCACCAAAGCTGGCAGCGACTCCCAGCTCTATGACAACAGCACCCTGGGAAAACAAATCATCGATACAGACGATCGGCTGGATACCTTCTTAGATCGCCTGGAAAATATAGAAGACCGGTATTGGAAACAGTTCACCGCCATGGAAACCGCGCTGAATAATATGAACCAGCAAAGTTCTTGGCTCATGCAGCAGCTGGGCACCGGATAATTTTGGTGAGTCTCGGGGACTGGTCTGTTGACTCGTTTTCTGAAGAAGCCAGCATATATTCCCACCAGAAATTGCGAAAATGAGTCTACGGACCTGTCCCCGTGACTCACCCTCGCTTCGCACCATTTTCATCGGTGGTTACGACCTGCAGCCATGAGGGGTTAGTACGAAAATAGCTATCCTATTCTGTGCCGTACGTCGCAGAGGAAGCTTCAGCTTTCGACTACCCCCTTACGCCTCATCCCTTTACCCCTAACTAAAAAAACCACACAAAATCTCCATTAAGCCACATACGTTAGAAAAACATCAAATAAGCAAGAATTTGCAATATAAACCATAAAAATCAGGCATCTGCCTCCATTAACCTTCCCCTTAACAAACCCGATACTAATAACAGCAGGATGCACCTGGAAATTCCTTAGCAAAGGAGGGCAGGCTCAAGGACGAATCTAACTGCTTCCAGAAAACATCATGCAAAAAACAGCCCCACAGGGACGTGGGAGCTTAAAATTCAAGGAGGAATATATTATGATAATAAACCACAATATCGCTTCGCTGAATACCTATAGGCAGTTGTCCAGCAATAATGCTATGGGTAGCAAATCTTTGGAAAAACTTTCATCCGGTTTGAGAATTAATCGTGCCGGGGACGACGCGGCTGGGTTGGCTATCAGTGAGAAGATGAGAGGGCAGATTAGGGGATTGGACCAGGCAGCTCGTAATGCCCAGGACGGTATCTCCATGATTCAGACCGCTGAAGGTGCATTGAATGAGACGCATAGTATTTTGCAGAGAATGAGAGAACTGGCAGTTCAATCATCAAATAGCACCAATAATGATAATGACAGAAGTGAAATCCAGAATGAGATCAACCAATTGACTTCAGAGATTAACAGAATCGGGAACACGACTGAGTTTAATACCCAGAAGTTATTAAAAGGTTCAACAGCAGAAGGTGTTCTAGGTTCTGTTTCAGTTGGCAATAATAGTGCTGCAGCTGGTACTGCTGTTGTAGAGAACTTTAGTGCGGATGCTAGTAGTGTAGCTGCAGCTGCTGAAACTTGGACTGCAACTATTGCTGAGTCTTTAGCTGATGGAGATGAGGCAACCCTTACGTTTAATGGTGCTACTATAACGATAACTGCAAATGATGGTGCGGGTACAAGTGCTAATGCAGCGACATCTTCAACTGCGGGTACTGTTGATTATGATGTTACTAATGATGCAACTGGTGATTTAGTTGGAGCTGTCGTAACAGCCTTTGAAAATGTAAGAGATTATGACGATGGTGATACTACTGATAATGAATTAGCTGGTTTTACATTTTCAAATACTGGAGCAGATTTGGAGATTACTGATTCTGCATCAAATGGAGACTCCAATAATGCTCTTGAATTAACTATGACAACAACGGGAACTTTCACAACAGATGGAGATGCGGCAGCAGTTGCAGCAACGGGGACAGGTGTTGACGAAGTCGTTGGTGAATACTCTATCGATATTACAACAAACTTCGCAGTTGGTGACAAAATTGATATTGATGGAACAGAGTTTACTGCAGTTGCAGCAGATGCGACCGCAGGAGCAAATGAATTTAACGTTGGTTCAGATGCAACAGCAACTGCAGCGAATTTAGTAACTTCTTATAACACAGCAAGCCCTGCTGGAAATACCACTGGTGCGTTAACTGCCAGTTCTTCAGGTGCAACATTTACAGTAACTGAGCAATCAGGTGCTGCTGGTGGATCGGATTTATCAGCTGGTGAATTCACAGTTACACAATCTACAGAAGCTTTAGGCGAGTACACATTTGACTTAACAAGTAATGTAGGTTCTGGTGAAACAGTTACAATTGGTTCAGTGGATTTAGTTGAAGGGACTGATTTCGATGCTGGTGATGATACAGGTGCAACTGTTACAGCTATTGCAGCCGCACTAGATACTGATGGAACATATACTACTTCAGTATCAGGTTCATCTCTGACTATAACAGAAGTTACAGGTTCAGGTACTGATTTAACAAGTGACGATGTATCTGTAGCAGCAGCCGGCGGTGATGGATTTTTTTCTAATCTGCAAATCGGTGCTAATACAGCTCAAAGCTTTACTGTATCAATAAACGATATGAGATCCGATGCACTGGATGTCAGCAGCGCTGATAATACTGAGGCAAAAACAGTAACGGTAAGCGGATCATCTTATGATGTAGCATGGACCAGTGCGGTAGGAGTAACAGATGGTACCAACAGTACTGAGACAGAATATGCTTTGGATGTAAGCACACATGATAATGCAACAGCAGCTATCGGTGTACTTGATGAAGCGATTAACAGCGTATCATCCGAAAGATCCAAGCTCGGTGCATACCAGAATCGTCTGGAGCACACCATCAACAACCTGAGTGCAGCTTCCGAGAATCTAACCGCTGCCGAATCCCGTGTCCGCGATGTAGACATGGCGAAGGAAATGATGGCCTTCACCAAGAACAACATCCTCAGCCAGGCAGCAACCGCCATGCTGGCTCAGGCAAACCAAGCTCCTCAGGGAGTACTTCAGTTATTAAGATAATTTTCTTTAATACCGTAGTAGGTTCGAATTCATTTAACAATTAACCATAGAGGGTCAGGGGATTTTTCCTCTGACTCTTTTTTTCTATAAATAGAAGATTAGAGGTGTTAATAGTTGAGCCAAAAATGGTTATTAGAAATTGGCGGTAAAATAGATGATTTAGAAAGAATGATAGGAAGTAAATTTAAAGGCAAGTTTCAATTTTTGAAGTTGAATAATCGGTTCTTTATTAAATCAGAAGGTTTTAATGAGTGCGAATATGTGGAAGAGGTCTTGAGACAAGGAGAAGAAATAATAAAAATCATTAATGGCATAGCTGAAGTAAATCTAAGTTTAAGCAGTAAAATTGAAGTTTTAGGTGCAACAGTAATAGATGAAGAAATGCAAAATATTGTAAAAAATTATAGACATAGTTCTCTTGAAGGAGTAATAACTATAAGAAGTGAACTAAACAATGAAAACAAACCTGAAAACTCTTTAGAAAATTGGATTGAGCTATCTGAAATAGATGAGAATGTTGTGAAGGTATTTAAATTATTAAATTATAGATTAGATTCTTTTTTTAATATGTACAGAGTATATGAAATTATAAAGAATGATTTAGGAAAGTCTTATTTAAGAATATTAGAAATTGATAAGTCAGAGATCGATAGATTTACAGGTAGTGCAAATAGACCAGATGCATCTGGAGAATTAGCCCGACATGGTTACCTGTCAGGTGAACCTATGTTTTTTGCAAGTGAAAATTCCTCACTTTTGCAAAAATAATTCCCCAGGCACCGGCGGGGAATTTTATGGCCAAAAATGGAAATCTAAATTGCAAAAATCCCTCCTTTTCAATGATCGAATTATTATGTTAATGTAGAATCTCTCATCCGATTACTAGGTCCGGGAAACAGTAGCAAGTGACAATGGTGGAGGACCCTGTCTATGATAGCCCCTGTCATCTGCTCGTCATAGAACACGTTGACCCATCTGGAAAACTCTATGTTCGTATTAATGATCAAGGATTTGCGTTCATAGCATTCCGATATGACCTCAAACAATAATTGTGATCCAGTGCGATCCAACGGAACATAGCCCCATTCATCGCAAATCAATAATTTAGCCTTGTTCAACTGTTTCATGAACGATGATAAGGTCCCGTTTTTCTTACACTCTACCAGCTTATTAACCAGAGCTGATGTTCTGAAAAACTTTACATCAATGCCTTTTTTACAGGCTTCAACTCCAAGGGCCGTTGACAAATGGGACTTTCCCGTACCCACGTTCCCATACATGATCACGTTTGTCTTACTCTCTATGAATTCGCAGTTTTTTAAGTACTCCGGAGTAACGGCTGCGGGAAGCGTAACTTCATCAAATCTAAAGCTTTCAAATGTCTTCATTGAATAAAAACCGGCGCTTTTAAGCAATTTGTCCTTCCGGCATATATCACGGTGTTCAAGTTCTGCCTTTAGTAGTTTTAATAGGTATTCCTGATGGCTCTCCGCCTGGATCGTTTCCGACATTTCTACAATATTGCGACTTAACCGCAATTGTTTACAGCAATCTGCAATTTCCAAGCTTAACATTCCTGTACACCCACCTTCCCAAGACTTTTGTCATAGACCGCAAAATCAGGAACATAGCTTTGAAGTTGCGGAACATGACTTGGAAGGTTGACGGGATCAAGCTCCACCAAGTTTGCATGCAGTCGGTTATGTAAATTAATCAGGCTATCAATATCTGTTGTTTCATAGAAAAGCGCTGTACTGAAGGTTTCAACCGCTTCTTCAAATCCATTCTTTTCAGTTAACGCAGCAAGGGTTTGAAGAACTTTTCCTTTTTCTGTTTTTGTACATTTCTCTAGATACTCCTGGATAGGATCAGGAAGCATATGGTAAATTCCTGTGTACTTTAATGCCCCTGGACGCCTGGACAGTTGTGTAAGGTATGGCAGCCACTGCATGCTTTGCTGTTTATGGCCGCCATACAGCCTGGCATGTCGTACGATTTCCCGGTGGCTTTCATCCAATGGAATTACGTCAAAGGCTGTGATCTTGATTAGTACATGAGTACTGGCATACTTAGGAGATACAGAGTATTCATGTAGATTATTGTTTAGATAAAATCTTCCGTATCCGTTGGTTTTAACGGTAATATATTTGGAGGCTTCAAACGGTGCTGTCGGTAATTCTAACAGTGCTTGTCTATCCGCCTGGTGAAGTGTTGCTATCGTTTCTTCCTTGCGGTAATGCTCTCGTTTAGCATCTTCTTCGCACTGCAACAACAGGCTTTTATTGAAGTCTTGCAGATTATCAAATCGGGGGACGGGAACCAGCAGATTCCTGCGATGATAGCCTACCTTTCCCTCGACATTGCCTTTCTCATGGCCGGCATTTGCATTGCAAAATGCTGATTCAAAGCGGTAATGCTCCTTAAAACGGATAAATGCTTCCGTCAAATTACGCTCTCCATGTTTTAATACCTTTGTAACCATGGCACTTGCATTATCGAACCACATCCGTTGGGGAACGCCGCCAATGTGTTCAAGTATGGCTCTCATTCCTTCAAACAAGCATTCTTGATTTTCTCCCTTGAACAATTGCAGATATCCCTGGTTGCTGTATGGAAAAGATATATTTAAATATTTACCACTGCAGAGCTTGCCGTTTTCATAAAATTCGGCATCTCCGAAATCAACTTGTGCTTCACCAGGTATATGTTCCAGAGGTAAGAATCCTTCCTTTTTACCGAAAACCTCTTTCTTTTTCATAGCTACATATCCAGCAACGGTTCGGTAAGAGCAATTGAACCTATCGGGGTATTTCTCACATAACCGGTCATATACGCGTTTGGCTGTATGCCTTTGCTTTCGCTTGGCTTTTTTATCTTCCTCAAGCCAGGTATCTATATCCGGCTTGTATGGATCTAATTTTGGGAAACTAGGCTGCTGAACTACTGGGGGTATTTCCTCATTCCAATCTTCTTTATTGATGTGGTATCTGATTGTTTTACGATCATGCCCTGTTTCTCTCTCAATTTCACTGATGTTCTTACCTTCCTCAAAGAACATTTTTCTGATATTCTCTTGTTGGGACATTGTTAGCATCCTCCATCTCCTCCTCGTAATCGATTTGCACTCAATTACAAGGATATTGTTATGGTGTGGTGCCGGCAATGGCCTTTTTGCATTTATGGGGAATTTACTGTTGCAAAAGTGGGGAATTCCTTTTGCAACTTTGTCCTATTTCATTATGCAACAAACAAACCTATGAAGCAACCATCTATGAGTATAAATGAAGCATATGATTTAATATATAGAATGATATATAAGTGGGTACATTATAAATTGAAAATGAAGAACATGATTACATGATTAAAAACGTAAGAACAGTTTAAAAGGGCATCCCGTGCCAGGCACCGCGGGTAACCCGTGCCAGGGGGGGCAGGTGCCAGGCACCTAACTAACTAACTTATTTGCAAAAAGTGTCGAATGATAATCGTGACGTTGCATGGTGATGAAATCCGTAGGGGTGATTCGGTGCCCGGTGCCTGACAGTGCGCCAAGATAAGGGCGTATCATATAGTGGGTGGGATTCCCACTGAGCAAGGTTTAGCAAACCACTCATAGCGAGTCTTGGACACCATCGGGTAACCTTTGGTGTTAAGCGTAGACAGTTAGGTAGAATCCCGCTGGTGCCTGTCACCATTATATCAAGTTATTGAATATTCTGACAATTAAGCGACAAATATAAAGCTCTCTTTAATGGAGAGCTCATGGTTATTCTATTAGGTTAATAAATTCATCTACGGTTAAACCGGATTTTCTAATTAGGCTGCGCAAGGTTCCGCGGTCAAGAGTTTTATGGTCTGGAATAATAAGTCTAGTAGGAAAACCTTCTTTCACCATTTTCATATGGCTGCCTTTTTGACTGATAAAAATCCAACCATCTCTTGAAAATGCGGTTCGGGCTTGTTTGCCGGATATTACGGGGGGTAACCCGTGCCAGGCACCTAACATTCTAAGTTATTTGCAAAAAGTGTCGATAGGGAGCAAGCTGGTCGAGAAAACATATGACTTTCAATTTTAGGAGACGCTTTGTGTTAATTTGTTTCTCTCCGTTTCCTCTGAGATTGTCACAAGACAAGCAAACCGCTGGAGCCTGAAACCCCATATAAAGTTGTTGAATATTCTTAAAATCATTGAGTAAATATTAATGGTTTAAATTATAACTGATCGTCTAAATCTCGTCCGCCATATATTACACGAAGAACGTGCACCGTACATTACACGAAGAACGTGCACCGTACAATCGGATTTTCTTGTAATGTAAAAAACAAGGAAATTACCAGCGGAAAAAAATCTAAGTCCTCGGGATAACCAAGGTTCTTTTTTGTACAGTGTATGCCTGTCAGGCATCGTGCTAAGTTTTAGGATTTGCTGTTGGATGTTATCACACAGATTAGTTGCTGTTTGCGGTTCCGATAATTCATTGGTAATATATTTGAAAATTTCTAGCAGATCATTTTCAGCAGCAGGAGTAATAATGACTCCGTATTGTTTCATATATTTAGTCCTTCTCTAATGTCAGCAAACACCTCTTTTGCAGGACGGCCCTTGCCTTCCAAATAGTCGGTATATCCTTTCTCTAAAACTGCATTAAATTGTTGCTCTGTCATGGTATCGATGGATTGCATTTTTGATGGTGCTATTTTTAATTCAAAAGGTATTCCTTGATTAATGACTACCTGCTTTAAGAAAAGACCTACAGCATTTGACATCGAAATTCCCAGGCTCTCAAACACCTTTTCTGCCTGTTCTTTCACTTCAGGTTCAATACGAACGTAAAGGTTTGATGATTTAGTCATATGCGCCACTTCCTTCGCTTTGATCTAATACTATCGTATTCTATTGTGCGTACAAAAGCAAGCAACCCGTGTCAGGAAGGGGGCTGGTGCCTGACATCAACATATCAATTTATTGAATATTCTTACAATCAAGCGACAAATAAAAAGGAGCCAGGGATTCGTCCTAGGCTCCTTTCTGTTTCCAGAGGGAAATGTGGCCAATATGTTAAGAGAAAAAGAATATATTTACAATTGACTTCTGCCACTTTTGCTTGTCAGTTGTTTAAGCTAAAATAGAATTAAGCCACTCCTTAACAAAAAAACA
>JAYEHK010000142.1:0-10622 GCA_034659475.1 Bacillota bacterium
CGGTTTTCCGTGGAAGAGTAGGTCGTTGCCAGGAATTATTTTATTAACTATTAAGTTCTCTGCATAGAGAGCTTTTTTTGTATGAAAACCGCAGTCTGCGGTCTCCCGTGGACGCCGCGAGTCAGCCTTACAGGCTTCGATTTCGCGGCACTAGCATCCTATTAAATACGACCGGAGGAGTATCAGTGGTGCTCGGAGGCAACAGGACACGATTAAGAAAGCGTTGGAAGTCAACAGAGCTGATCCGGCACAGCCACTGGATGTATTGAGAAAAGTAGGAGGCCTGGAGATCGCTGCCATAACCGGAATAATTCTGGGTGTTTTGGAGCGTGTTGAAGGAGTTATTGTATTAGTGGCTGACGAAGTAGGTATGGACCTTGTACCGGCAACCAGGGAGGGAAGAATATTCAGCGATTTGAACGGACTGGCTAATCAGAGGCTGGCAGACCAGCCAATTGTGTTTATTATGTTTTATGTGGGATTTCAGTAAAGATAAGATGATAAATTGCCGTGATTATAACAGCGTTAGGTAATGGCTGTTAATTAGATAAAATACTTGACGCAGGATAAATACACTATACCCAGATAACTTTAGAAAAATTGAAGGAAGAGGAAGGATACTGTGAAATTGATATTGCTTCGGCATGGAGAAACAGAGTGGAATGTGCTGCAAAGATACTAGGGGCATACTGATATTCATCTGAATGACAATGGAAGCAAACAGGCAAAAAAGGCTGCCGGGTATCTGCATGATAATGAGCAAATTGAAGCAATATATTGCAGTGACTTGTCCCGGACACGAGAAACTGCAGAAGCAGTAGCCGATGTGACAGGCCTGAAAATCAACTATGATTTCCGGTTAAGAGAAGCTTCATTTGGGTTATGGGAAGGCATGACATTTTCTGAGGTGTATAAGAAAAATCGGAACGAATTTGATGAATGGTATCGGGACGTTTGGAACTATAAGATTCCTGAAGGAGAAAACTTTTTGGCAGTGGTCGAACGTGTTTGGCAGGCAATAGAAGAGATAGCCAGCAGGCATGATGGTACCGTTCTGATTGTTACCCACGGAGGTGTGGTGCGAGCACTAATGTCTACCATTGATCCATCTCTGGACATATGGAAAATACCGGTTGAGTCTGCATCAATGACCTATTTTGAATGGAAATATGGAAATTATTGTCTGTTAAACGCTAACTATGTTGTTGAATAGTTTTTGGGGTCGTACGTTACATGTAAAGGATGGACTGTAAATATTGAATAACTCTAATGATTATCTGGGAATAGTACCTTGAAGGTATATCCAAAGGAACAGGATTTGCAAAAATCTCCGCAGCACTTTATAGAGAAGGCTTATACAAGTGCAGTTTGGGTAAGAAATCGAATTACGGGAAATATTAATTGAAGTAAAAGATTGTGAAGTGCGTGTAGTTGAGGCCCATTGTCCAGACAAAATCTGTGAGAAAAAGGGTGGGATTAGCCAAAAAGGGGAGAGATACTCGGCTCTTTTTTCGATTCGCTTGGCTGAAAAACTGTAATCAGACACCTTGATAGGTGTTATAATTATAAACAATATACTTCTGCTGGTAGCATGCCTTTATGGCCTGCTGTAAAAGGGAAAGCGGTGAGAATCCGCTGCAGTTCCCCCTACTGTATTAGGGACGAAATCTGCTTAATGCCACTGTTTGACGGTTTGTTAGCAATCTGGATGCAATGAACATAATATTTGCAACCAGGAAATGGTGACAAATGAAAATTGGATGGGAAGGCGCAGAGAGTAGGATGATCTTAAGTCAGGAGACCTGCCGGTTGGAGTTATTAATACACTGACTTCTGGGGACAAGAAGGGAGGAGTATAAATTATGGTGATGAAGAAGTCACTTGATTTGCGCCTGGACTTTTAGTCGAGGCTTTTTTGCATTTTATATTTTTTTAAAAAGGCAAAAATTCACATTTTAATTTAAGGAGGCTTTAAAACCATGATTGGGACGAGAAGGGAAAAATATAAGCATATATACATTCTGTTATTGGTATCTTTTCGGTTAAACATATTGCTTCCTATAACTAATCCTGCTGAGGCGAGGGCTGTAGATTCCCAAACCCTGCAGGGAAAATTGCAGGTATAGTGGAATACTACAAATCCGGTGATGAGTTTACAGGTCACTGGGAAGAGGTTGTTGGGCTAAATAAAGCCGGCAGGTGCTGGCTTGCTAGCTCGCAGTACTTGTACATGTTTTGGTAGGAGGCTGGTTTATGAAGAGATATCTATCTATTATGTTGGTATTAGTTCTAATACTAATCATGGGTGGCTGCGGGAATAAAGGTGCAGGAAAAAGCGATGTTACTGAAAACCAATCCGTTAATTCAGTACAGAAGAATCAGATTGAATCTGCTGCTGCGGATAAAGAAATTGAGCAAGAGCAGATAAAAGTCAAGGAAACAGAAGAAAGCAAAGAGAACACTAAAGAACAGACCAATAACAGATTAAATGAAGAATCGACAATATCCAATGAAGTAAAACAGGCGAGTCCTACAGATCCTGCGTTTAGCCCTGAAATCATAAAAAGGGCTAGCTTGCTGGTTACCCAGAATTTTGGCAATCATATTATATTTAATAAAAAAGTGCCAATAGATGATAAGAGCTATGTTTTGGATATTCTAAAGGCTAATTTGGATGTAGAAACCAAGTATGATGGTGGCTTTATCTCTAGTATAAATGGGCTGAAAACCCAGGGATCAGTTATGAATGGTGAACGAGGAGATTGGTTTTATTATGTTAATGGTGTTTGCAGTCATGTAGGGGCGATGGATTATAAACTAATGACAGGAGAAACAGTTTGGTGGGATTATCATCCCTGGAGCACTGGACCGGCTGTCAGTTCAGTAATTGGCTGTTATCCTGAACCATTTGTACATGGATATAATGGGAAAACAGGAAGTATAAATATTCTTTACTCAGAAGGTAATCTTAATAATGCCAATAGTTTGTGCGATTCATTGAAGGCAAGGGGAGTAAGTTCGGTCAAGGTATCGGGCCTGAGCGAGGAACTGGTCAAAAACAGGCACGGACCAACCATCGTGCTTGGAAAATGGAGTATGCTTAAGGAGATTTATTATCTGGATAATTTGAATAAGGCGTATAGAAAAAATGGCACATCTGTCCATTTTCTTGATAATGGTCTTGAACTGTTAAACTACAAGGGTGAAGTTAGCAAAAATATTGATGGAAGTGCTGCAGTCATAGTAGCGACTGGTGAAGGTTTAGGAGATGCCAATCCGCTATGGCTTGCAGCAGGAACAGATAATTCTGCTGTAACCCAGGCTATCGATATCCTGGTTAAGAATCCCAGTAAGATTTTCCAGTTGTATAACGCCGCGGTGTCATCAGGAGAGATAATCGCTTTACCATTGCAATAGCATTAGCCATGAAAGAAGAGGGATGTTTTATTTTCGGGGACACTGACTTAAAAGAAGTAAAGGTAGTGGAGCTTAATGTATAGTTACCAGGAAAGAGATAATCTTATCTATCAATTACACCCGGCTACGATGATAGTATTTGTAATGGCAATATTTATTTTAGCGATGGTTTTTTCTCATCCTGTTTATTTACTGGGCTTACTACTGGCAGTAGGAATAGTAATAGTAGCTTCCGGTAACTTTGGAAACTGGAAAACATATCTCAGGTTTTGTCTGATGATGGCATTATTTATTATTCTTATTAATGCGCTTTTTTCACCTGCTGGTACAACAGTATTGCTGGAATTGCAAGTAATTCCTGGCTTTTATAGCATACAGGTGACAAAAGAAGCCTTGGCTTATGGAATGGGTATGAGTATTCGTTTAATGATAATAATAAGTGTATTTTGTCTTTATACATATGTAATTAATCCTGACAAGATACTGGGCATACTTGGGCGTTTTGGTAACAAATCAGTACTGGTTATAAGCCTTTGTACCCGCTTATTTCCTTTAATGATAGAGGACTACAAACGCATAGCAGAGGTTCAACGTTGTCGTGGAGTCAATTATCAATCAGCTAAGTGGTGGGATCGTATCAGGAATCTGTTGCCGGTGTGCAGTGTTCTGCTTTTGTCCTCTTTGGAACGCTCTATGCAGCAGGCTGAATCACTATATGCAAGAGCCTATGGAAGCGGCAGCAGGACCTGTTATAACCGAGAAATCTGGCGTCTCAGAGACTACCTGACACTTATTGTTATAGTAATAGCTATGCTTGCTGGTGTTTGGACAGCATGGATGGGATGGTCAACTTATAATTATTATCCCAAATTAAATGAATTTCTTATTAATGAAACTGTAACTGCGTTTATATTAAGTCTAGCATTTACTGTACCGGCAATATTGAATTGGGGATGGATGAAATGGCCTACATTAAGATCGAAGATTTAAGCTACTCTTATCCTGAAACTGAGTCTCTTGCACTGGATAATATTAAAGCTGAGATTCAGGCAGGCGAATTTGTTCTGGTTGTGGGCGGTTCAGGCAGCGGAAAGTCCACTCTTTTGCGAGCGATATCAGGTTTAATTCCGAATTATTATAAAGGAAGCTGTAATGGTACAGTATATCTGGATGGGAAACCTGTGAGAAATATTGATCGGCGCCAGTTATCTCAAAAGGTAGGTATGCTTTTCCAAAATCCTGAAAGCCAGTTGGTGATGACAGGAGTGGAACGGGAGATAGTCTTTGGAATGGAAAACATTGGCCTGCCAAACAAACTTATGAGAAGGCGGGTTGCTGAAGTCAGTACAGCGTTGGGTTTGTCAGGCTGTATGAGAACTGCGGTCTCAGCGCTGTCAGGGGGACAAAAACAAAAAGTAGCCCTGGCTTCCATACTGGCTATGCAACCTTCTGTTCTTGTGCTGGATGAACCAACATCACAGCTTGATCCTGTTGCTGCTGAAGAGATTCTGAACATGATCAGGCACTTAAATGAAGAAAACGGCATCACTGTTATAATTGCAGAACAGCGTCTGGAAAGATGCTTTCATCTGGCTGATAGGATTCTGGTTATGGACAGGGGCAAACTGGTTTATCAGGACCGTAAACCCAAAGCGGTAGCACGCTGGGCGGTGAAGAATAACAGTCCATTTATTCCGCCGCTGGCAAGAGTATTTGCCGGGGTAAACTATCCTCAGGTACCGGCGACTGTTAAAGAAGGAAGACAGATTCTCGGATCATACAGCAATAATAAATGTTCCAGGTATGAACATCCTGAAGAAGCCAAACTAGAGAATTTCAATAAGGAAAAGAATATCTTGGATATACAAAAGCTCTGGTTTAGCTATCCAAATGGGAAGGAAGCTCTAAAGAATATCAATCTCGGTGTTCAAGCAGGAGATTTCGTGGTAATCATTGGTGATAATGGGGCAGGTAAGAGCACATTATTAAAGGCTATGAATGGCTTGCATAAGCCAGGCAAGGGAAAGGTCATTGCTGCAGGACGGGACACCCGGAAGGTATCTGTGGAGCAACTGAGCCCCTATATTGGCTACCTATCTCAAGATCCAGGTGATCATTTGTTCTTACCAACTGTACGGGAAGAAATAGATTTCACTTTGAAAAACCTGGGTTTATCGACTAAAGGGGTTACGGAAGAAATGATGGAGCAGTTTCACCTCACTCCATATGCTGATATCAACCCGCGTGATTTGAGTACAGGGGAACGACAGCGTGTTGTACTGGCCTCGGTACTAGCCTCTAAGCCTTCTGTTTTATTGTTGGATGAACCTACCAGGGGATTGGATTACAGCTTAAAAGAACAGTTGGGTAATCTGTTGCTTAGGCTCAATGAGCATGGAACTGCTGTAATGATGATTTCACATGATCTTGATTTTGCTGCTGAATATGCGAAAAATATCTTATTGATGTCGGAAGGAAGCATCATTGCAAGTGGCAATAAATATGAAATGCTCAGTAATTCCACATTCTATTCACCTCAGATTAGCAAGTTGTTTAGTAACATTGAAGATGATGTGTTAACTGTAGAGGAAGGCAAGAAGGTACTGCTGAATTTAATGGAAAGCAATGAGGTGAAAGCTCTATCTTTATAAAACAGGCGGCTAGATAGAGGAGAACAATTTCACCAAGATTTTTCAGACACATTGGGGTAAAGATTAACAAGGATTTAAGGCTGCGGGCGATGTATAGCCAGCCTGGGCCTTTTATAAAACTCATTAATTAAAACTATTCTAAGGGGGTATTAGTCTTGAGAACCAGGCGGATAATGTTATGCTTAATAATGACTTTCATTCTAACCTTGCAAACTGGGGGATTTCTTTTTGCAGCTCAACCCGCCAGTGAACAGGTAGAACAGAGCATATCTAATGCTATTCAATACTTGCATACCGTTCAAAACCCCGATGGAGGATTTCCCTGGAAAGAAGGTGGTTCAAGTAGTCAGACTGCAACAAGCTGGGTATTAATGTCTCTAAGAGCAGCAGGAGAAGATTTTTTTTCTACTAAATGGGTACCTGCAGGTAAGAGTCCGGTTACTTATCTTCAGAACTGTGAAACAGTTCTGGAAAGCACCTGCGATTATGACCGAACCCTGCTAAGTTTGACCTGTGCCGATCAAAAGCCGGAATACAATGGAATTAATCTGGTAGATCAGATTAAATCCTTTCAACAACAGGATGGACAGTTTGCGCAGCTATCTCTGGGTGAAGAAGGGTTTATCAATTCTCACATGTGGTCGATCCTCGCTTTACTGTCAGATGGAGAAAAGATACCTCAGCAACAGCAGTCCTTGCAATGGCTAATAGAATGCCAGAATGAAGATGGCGGTTTTGGCTGGTATAAGGATGTTGATAGTGATGCTGATGATACAGCGGTGGCCATTCAAGCTATGGTACTTCTTGGTGAGGAGCCTGCAAAATCTACAGCCATAAATGATGCTTTTGCCTACCTGAAGTCGTGCCAGCAGGATGAGGGCGGTTTCAGCACTGGTTGGACGGGAACCCGGTCTAATGCCAATACCGATAGCTGGGTTTTACAGGCATTGATTGCTGCTGGTGAAGATCCTGAAGGAGAACGATGGACTGTCAAAGGTAATGATGTCATTAGCCATCTGTTAAGCCTTCAGAGTAGTTCTGGACAATTTTTGTGGATGTCAGACCAGAGTTCTGCACCACTCAATACTACTGCTTTTGCCATTATGGCCCTGGCAGGTAAGGCTTTACCCGTAAATATTGATTATCAACCGGCTGATACTGAAAATACTGTCAGGATGTTCACAGATCTATCAGATACATGTTGGGCTTATGAACCCATTATGAAGCTAGTAGATGCGGGAATATTGAGCGGCTATCCAGATAGGAGTTTTAGACCTGATAGTTCAGTAAGCAGGGCTGAGTTTACGAAGTTTATTGTTTCTGGCTTAGGGTTGGAAAGCAGCGGGACAGAGGAAACGAAGGTATTTCCTGATGTATCAGTAGATTACTGGGCTCACAAGTATATATCCATCGCAGTGGATAGAGGATTTATTAAAGGTCGGACTGATGGCAGCTTTGATCCTAATGGTAAAATTAGTGGGGCTGAATTAGCTACTATATTGATCAGGGTTCTGGAACCAGCTAATGCAGCTAATTTAAAGGCAGAACCGTACTGGTATTCTGCTTATGTACAGGTTGCAACAGATAGTGGACTTCTATATCCGAATTTCTTTGCCGAGAAAAGTGCCAGCCGGGCAGAATGTGCTGATAGTATTGTACGTCTGCAAAAATTACTGGTCCATAAGTAGAACTTATTATGTAGGATAAACGAGGTCATGTTAATGAAGAATAGGTATCTTGTAGTTGTTTTGTGTATAGCTGTGCTGCTATTAGCCAGTATTATTCCAGAAAATCCGTTATATCGTATTAATTGGGCGCTGTTAGTAACGATTATTATTGGAATTATTATTTTATCAAGCTTCTGGTTCTTTGAAAAAAGCGAAATGAATACCATACAGATTGCTTTAATAGCCACTACGGCGTCTCTGGCGGCTATATCGAGAGTTGTATTTGCTGGGATAGTTAACGTTCAGCCCGCTACCTTTATCATAATGATTACTGGATATATTTTTGGTCCTCAGACAGGATTTATGGTAGGAGCAGTATGTGCATTAGTATCTAACTTCTTTTTGGGACAGGGCCCATGGACTCCGTGGCAGATGTTTGCATGGGGGATATGTGGAGTCCTTGGAGCTATTATGGGGGGGAGCCAGAGAGAATATAAGAACATATCCTTTGCTATATTTGCAGGGGTATGTGGTTATATTTTTGGCTTAATCATGAATCTATGGCACTGGATTGCTTTTGTTTATCCGCTTACATGGAAGACATTCCTGGCTACCTATGCGGTCAGTCTGCCTTTTGACACTCTTCATGCGGTGGGAAATGTTGTTTTTGTAGTTATTTTTGGTAAAGCATTTTATACAATTTTACTGCGATTCAAAAAATATGTATAACGCACTGATTATTATTGTAGGCCCAGGAAAACTTCCTCAACTAGGGGGAGCAATTGGGAAGGCTATGAAAAGCTTTAGGAAGGCCAGTGTGATGGCAAATCATCGCTGGTTGCAGTTGGGAATGGTCAGTATTTTGGTGGGGGAGTGCAAATTGCACCTGCTGCCAGGGTGAATGATGGCTTATTGGATGTGGTAATTCTCAAAGACTTTAAAAAGATGGAATTGATTCGTAATTTACCGAAAGCATATAGAGGTTTGCATACAGGTCATAAAAAGATACAAATTTTTACCGGCAATAATGTGAAAATTGTATCTTCGGAGGAAATTTATGTAGAACTGGATGGTGAAACACCCGGGAAAAGTAATTGTGAATTCACGATTAAGCATGCTGATTTGAAAGTGATTTATTAAAATAATAAGCTGAAAACGAACCTTGATGTTTTAAGGTTCGTTTTATTTTTAGGATAAAGAAGAAAGTCCCATTAATTGTTCTCTCTATTATATGAAACCTTATTACGACCTGATTGTTTGGATAGATATAAGCCTTCATCAGCACTTTTTATTAGCATTCGTTCTGTATTACCATCGATAGGAAATGCTGCGATGCCGATGGATACTGTACAGCCAAGTACAGAAGACTCTACGCTTTGTCTGATTCTTTCGGCGATAATTCTTGCGTCTTCAACAGTTGTTTTTGGGAGAACAACGATGAATTCGTCACCACCGTAACGCCCAAGGCTGTCAATATTACGAATACTTTTGTTGGCTGTTGCAGCCAGCTGTTTAAGGGTCATATCACCATAGATATGGCCTTTTTCGTCATTAATGGCTTTGAAGTTGTCAATATCAAACATCAAAATGGTAAAAGGGTCTGGGTTTCTTGTGTTTATTAATGCATTAATAATACCTAATATGTTGATTTTGTTATAAATATTAGTTAGTGCGTCAATTCTGGAGATATCGAGTAAATGTCTGTTAGAACGTTCAATTTCCAAGGTTCTCTTTTTAACTTCAGTGTCAATAGAACGATTCAGAGCAGCCAGTTTTTGCTTAAGTTCTTGATTTGCTTCTAAAATCTCATTCGTTGTATTGGAATAGGTTTGTTGATAAAAGTAGATTAAGAATAACAAGGTTGATAAGCCAATCATAAAAAGGTAAACAGATTTAACGGCAAACACCTGTGGTGTGACCAGTAATATTTGGGCACCACTTAGAAGGAGTAAGGAATAGGTTGGCAAAGAAATTTTTTTATGGGTACGTTGTAACAGAAAAATATAAGACAGGGCACTAATAATTATCAAGTAAGGGAAAAAGCGTGTTAATCGGTTGGTTGCTATAAAAGGTAGATTCACCTGACAAAATGCCAGGGCGACCGCAATTAAAACAAACACGCTTAAATAATTGAATTGAGGGTTTGGATTTTTATAACTGGTTAAAAGAATGATGATTGATAGAAGCAATGGGACCAATTGTGACAATAATAAAAAAAATATTGGTACATGGGTAGTTGAATTGAGTAAGATGCTACTAATAATTATAAAGGGGAAAACAAATACAGATGAGGTTAAGCCAAGCTTTAAGGAAGACTTGTGAAAAGAGAGTGTTTTGTTAGTAATCAACAGACACATACACAAAGTAATAAACAAGGATATTTTATTTATAGGGTCTAGAATGATCATCTTGGTTCTCCCATCATTGATTACCTATAAAGGCAACTTTGTAATGTTATATTTTATGATAGCACAAAGTATAAAAATCTATATAGATCGTATATGAAAATATCTGTGAAAAAGGCATTGATGATCTATAACAAAAGCCAGGAGCAGGAAGAATAACCGGTCTAAAAGTTATCCAAACACGTTTTTGTCTATGATATACGCAATAATTATTGTTATCACTTTGCATATTGCATAGAAAAGGTAGGCGGAACAACAATAGATAAACCTCGATTAACAGTGGAGTTAAGGGACACGCTGCCTGGTGTGCTAATTAAAAAAAGTCGTAAAATGGCGTTGACAGTTTAGTGCTGGAGATGATAAGATACTTCTTGCCGCGAGACGGAAGTCAAGCGAGCAAAGCTCTTGATAAAACAGAACAAAGAGAACGAAAAGTGCGAATCAAGTTTGTAACTTGTGAAAGCAAGTGAACAAACGGTCCA
>JAYEHK010000143.1:0-10505 GCA_034659475.1 Bacillota bacterium
CGGTTCGACAATCTCTAGCTAATTCCGTGGCTAGGGTTTGTGAGCTTGTATTTACTTTCTCTCGCATATATGGCACTCCTTTTTATTGGTGATTTTTGCCATTTACACGTTTTTTTAAACAATCTCTGAATCAAAGCATAAATATTATCTTTACCTTAGCATTCTTGCTATTTATTCCTATGTTTATCTTCTTTCTCAAAGCAGAGGTGTTTATGGTTGTAATTTTATTATTGTGTGGTGTTGTAGTATTCAGTGTACGTCTTCTGAAGGATAGTAACTTCAATTATCTGAGTAAGTACATCTACACCATTCTTATGCCAATGCTGCTTACATTCATATTTGTTTGTATGGGTGCAGAAAACCGGGGGGTTGTTTTTGTATTTTTTATTTGTATGATTGCGGTATCGATGTACTATCAGACGCAACTAGTGTTTACCTATGTAGTCGCTACCTTTGCCTTTAATGCAGTTGCCGCTATGCTTTATACGCAAGTTTATCTGATAAATTGGCCGCTCCAGGGATGGATTTTCATGGCGGTTAACTTTCTCTTGGGTTCAATATTAGCTGTTGTTTTGTGTGGAAGGGCTGCAGATATAATCTGTCTGACTGAAGACAATCAAACCAAGGCTAATGAAGTTGCTGAAAACTTGCAAAGTATCTTGCAGCAGGTAGCGATACATACAGAGACGAGTTTATCTATAAGTGATAACCTTTTGCAGAAGAGCAATGAGATTGTCAAACAGATGGGGGAATCATCACAAGCTACCAAAGAAATAGCAGTAGGTATGGAAAGAGTATCGGGGTCTACTCAGGAAGTTAACGTCTCTAGTAAAGGAATTGCTTCTATGCTGAATATCTTGAATGATAAGGCTTTGAGTGGCAGACAGGAAGCCAATGAGATTGAACAAAGGGCGTTACAGGTGCGGAATGATGCCAATCAGGCTAAAAGGGACACGATCAGCGTTTATAATGATATAAGTTTCAAGGCTGAAGAAGCTATTAATGAGGTCCGAGTGGTGGAGCAGATTTCTGGTTTGGCCCAAAATATTGCAGCGATAGCTAATCAGACCAACCTACTAGCACTTAACGCGGCCATTGAAGCAGCTCGAGCCGGGGAACATGGTAGGGGGTTTTCAGTGGTAGCTGAAGAGGTTAGAAAGTTGGCAGAAGACTCTTCCCAGACAGTGGGCGACATACAAAAAGTCACTCTGCAGGTGCAGGGCTCAATAGCTAACCTAATCGATAATTCTAATCAGCTGTTGCAATTTATAAACACTGATGTAATGAGCAACCTGGAGACTATGGACCAAATTGGTGAGCAATACCGTTTAGATTCTGATAAACTTAACGACTTGACTAAGATTTTCAACGAAGAGACCTTAGTGAGTGCTAAATCCATGGGTGATATTAATAAGGACATAGAAATATCTTCCGTGACCATTAATGAAGCAACTGCACAGTCCCAAGAAATTGCCAGTAGTATAGAGATGGCATCTAACGCTGCATTAGAGATTAACCGGGACTCTCTCCAGATGGTAGAGAGTGTTAATAGTCTTAGAAAGCTAATAGAGCAATTTGCTTAAATCTGTACGGAGGAAACACTGGTTTTCTGTAACCATCCTTTTCTAACCGGGCATCTGTACATTTTTCATACATCAAAGTTTTTTTCTAAGTTGTTGGTAACATTTTTCAATTTCATCAAGCAAATTTGCGGCACCAGTAGGACTTTTAAGGTCGTTAATGATATATCCGACAATCTCGCTCGTCATAATCACTACTTCTATTCTCATTCCTGATTGCTCTATCCAGTGCCATAATCAATGCAACAGCACCGTCAATGCGCTTGGGAAGTAAAGGTAGAAATCGAAGCTATGTTGGATGGAAATTCTGTAACAGTACTGCAAAACATACTCTTCAAGTCCTAACGGGCATTTTTCAGAGCGGCACGACCTCGCAGACTGACAGCAAGGTGCCCCGCACCGTAAACCGGATGTCGAAACCCGCAAAATCGAGGCCATAGATGCGCAGGGGGTCGTTCTGATAGGACGGTCTCGGGTCGTGCGCCAGCACGCCAATGAGCGCTTCCTGTAATTCATCGGGAATAAGACTGAGCCATTGTTCAGTGAATTCCACCTCCAGCGCGTAGTCCTTGAGCGGATCGGCAAATCCCTCAACTGCCTCCGGATGACTGTCAGTGTAGGGAAGGTAAGGTTTGATGTCGTAGATGGAGGTATTGTCCATCAGGTCAGCTCCCGAAACGTGCAAAACCGGTCCAAGATCTGGATGCAATTCGATCCCGTCGAGTTTGACGGAGGAAAGCCCGAGGGCATTCGGGCGGAAAGGCGAACGAGTGGCGAAAACACCCATCCGCGAGTTACCGCCGAGGCGCGGAGGCCGCACCGTCGGAGACCATTTGTCGCGCACGGCTTCGGAGAACTCCCAGATGAGCCAGATGTGCGAAAACTCCTCCAATCCGCGCACAGCGTCGGGATTGCGGTATTCCGGTTCGAACACAATCACCGCTTTCAGGGCATCGATGAGTCCGCTTTGACGCGGAATCCCGAACTTGGTCGGGAAATCTGTGCGGATGCGGGCGATGATTTTCATGGAAGACCCCTCGGGGCGACTTAAACCTCGGTCAGAGTGTTGTTTTTTCACATAGTTTTGAATTTCTTTATACGTTGCCATTTCTATGCTCCTAATTTCTATGCTGCGCAAATTTTACTTTTATTATATGGATTAGATACTAAAAAAGCATTACATTTCACTCAAAAATAACAAACTATTCTTTTGCCTTACTATATATATCAATCTATTTCTTACGTAATAGCAAGCATCACGAAGATAAAATCACCTTTTAGTTCCTATAAAATATAAATTCAGAACATATTGAATCCATTTTTAAAGTCATCATATAAATTTTTATATCTTTTTGCAGGATTTCCCATACCATTACGGAATATAATTTTTATGCAATATTTTAAGTGTAATATTACATAAAAATTATATATTGGAGGGATATTAAATGCCAAATGAACCAACTGGATGGAATACCTGTCTTTATGACAGCTTCGAAAAGGAAATCAATACCATACCACAAATGTTGTACAGTTCCCAGGCAAATTTTGGAGGCCGATCTGCAAATATGTTCAAAGATGACGGCCAATGGAGAATAATAACCTATAATGATCTGGTGAAAAACGTTGAAAATCTCGCTATGGGACTCATCAAAATCGGGGTTGATGCCAGTGATTTCATAGGCATCAAGGCTCATAATTCAGCGCAATGGACCTGGGCGGACCTGGCGATCACCTTTGCTGGAGGGGTAAGTGTTTCCATCTATCCTAGTCTTTCGACCCTTCAGACTGCCACCATTGCAGACCACTGTGATATGAAATACTTGTTTGTAGATAACCGCAAAACACTCTTTGCCGTGTTGGAATCCCTCCACGAGCTACCCACTATAAAAGGAATCTTTGTACTGGAAAAAGGGTTTCAGGGTGATGGAAACAAGATCTGGGGCATGGATGAACTTATGCAACAGGGACAAGAAAACCGTCAGGACCTGTTCCCCGTACTTAAAGCCCGCCTGGATGCACTTACGCCAGATACACCCGGCGTTCTGGTCTACACCTCTGGCACCACCGGTGAACTAAAAGCCGTTCTACACACCCACAAGGAAGTACTGTATGCCTGCTGGCGGGGTTGGAAAAATGAAGCCATGCATGGTCATGCTGAAAACTACAATACTGTAGCGATGAGTGTTCTTCCCTTATCGCACATATTGGAGAAAGTAAACTCCCATTATGGCCCCCTGTTACTAGGCGCCACCGTTGGTTTTGTTGAATCACCAGCCGATATGATGACCGATATCAAAGTAATTAAACCCACCTGGGTTACTGTAGTACCGCGTATTCTATCACGCATTTATATGGGCATTGAAAGCGCTTTTGCTGCCACTGAAGCAGGCAAGAAGGCCTGGGATTGGGCGATGGATGTAGCCGTCAGAGCTACTTATGCCTTAGAAGATGAATGGGGCTGCATAAATACCCTAATCCCCTTTGAAGAACAATTGACCGGCCCCCTCCGAGATGAATGGATCTTAGCCAACAATACCGTTTATTGGCGTATCCATATGGCTCTGGGTGGGCAGGCACGGGATCTTAACTGCGGTGGGTCAATGCTGGGAGAAGACCTGCACCGTAAGTTTATCGGCATGGGCGGATGGTCGATTGGTTACGGCTACGGCTCAACAGAAAGCGGTGCCGCTATTACTGAAGGTAACCCCAATGGAAATAAGGTAGGCTGGACTTCCAACATTAATCCCGGTGTGGAAGTCAAAGTTGAGGATGATGGTGAGCTTCTAATTAGAGGTAAAGGAATCATTACCGAATACTATAAGAACGATGCAGTCAACGCGGAAAGCTTTACCCCGGATGGCTGGTTGAAAACCGGTGATATAGCAGAGTTTGATGAAAATAACTATATGCGTATCATTGACCGCAAAAAAAGTCTAATCGTTTTAGATACTGGTAAAAATGTGCCGATGGGACGTATTGTAACCCTCTGCGATAAATATGCTCTACTGGATCAGGTGGTCGTACTGGGCCAGGACAAAAAATACATCGCTGCTCTCATTGTTCCCAACCTGGATATACTGGTACAATTATTCAAGCAGAAGGAACTTCCCTTTGACAAATCTGCACTACGTTATCAAGTAGTTAATGGCTCCAATGTCTGTGTTGAAGTGGGTTCTGATATGATCAACCATCCATTCGTTCTACAGGCAATACAAACCGAGGTTGATAAGGTAAATGCCGAACTGGAGAGCTTTGAAACCATTAAGAAATTCAAACTCCTCCCCGGTCGTCTAACCGAAGAAGCAGGCGAAATAACCCCCTCGCAAAAACTACGCATGAAAGTAATTCGTGACAAATACCACGCAGAAGTTAAGGAACTCTACTAATCAATTACCTCAGCGTACCAGGGAAAGAATCGATCGTACACAGGAACGGTTATTAAAGTTTTGTACTAAAAAGGCCCGGTCATCTATTGTTAATGGATGGCCGAGCCTTACTACACTGAACCCCACTTACCTACCGCAGGAAGCATCTTCACCCTAAAACACAGGGGTAATCTGTTAAAAAACAGTTAGCAAACCAAAAGAACGTACCCCTGTTTGCTCTCTAATTTCCCCACATCTTTTGAATAATATCATTGTAGTTTTTTGTTACGACTTTTCTTTTTATTTTGAAGGATGGCGTGATTTCACCCTTTTCAATAGTGAAAAGCTCATCCAGCAGCGTGAACTTTACTATCTTCTCATGATGCGCCAGGTCTTTTGTGTGTCCCTCAATTCGATCGGTAATTAATTTGATGATTGCAGGATTTTTTATCAAATCACTGATTGATTGGTAAGCAATGCCTTTATCTTTTGCATATTCCTCAAGTGCTTCAAAGGATGGCACAATCAGTGCGGTAAGATACTTTTGTTTGTCTCCGAAAACAATAACCTGTTCAATATAATAGTCCTGTCCGATTTTTGATTCAATCATCTGGGGAGCAATGTTTTTGCCGTTGGCGGTAACGATAATATCTTTCTTCCTGTCCGTAATTCTAAGGAATCCTTCCTCATCAATTTCCCCTATATCACCAGACATGAAATATCCGTCTTCCGTCATTACCTCTTTGGTTTCCTCCGGTTTTCCATGATAACCTTTAAACACATTGTCTCCCTTGATGAGAATTTCCCCATCCGAAGCGATCTTTTAATGATTGCCGACGATTGGTTTGCCCACAGTGCCAAATTTAAAGTCCGTGGGGGAATTGAATGAACCCATTGGAGCTGTTTCGGTAAGTCCATAGCCCTGGGCAATAAAGATATTCGCAGCAAAGAAGAATTCTTCTATATCCCTTGCCAGAGGCGCACCGCCTGCGGAAAAGAAATTCAGCCTCCCTCCGAGCAAATCTCTTACTTTTTGCAGGACAAGTTTATAAGCGATGGCATGCTGCATTTTCAGCGACAGCGGAATTTTCTCACCCCGTCTCTCTGCAAACCGATATTTTTTACCTGTCTCGATCCCCCATGCAAACATGTTTTTCTTAAAACCTGAAGATTTTTCTACATTGGCATAAATGGCAGCATACATTTTTTCATACAGTCTGGGAACACCAACCATATATGTCGGCTTAACTTCTTGGAAATACTCTACAATTTTATTGGTATCATAACAGAAGTACTGTGTCGCACCCTTCGAGTGAATCCAATAAAGTGAACATTTTCCATAAACATGGCTTAAGGGAAGAAAAACAAGCTCGATATCCTCTTCTCCCATTGGGAAGCCTTTATTCAGCGCATCAAATTCAACAAAGAAGCTTTTGTGAGTATGCACAGCCCCTTTCGGATCACCGGTTGTTCCTGAAGTATAGATAACAGACATAATATCATCAGAGGTTATTGAGTCCATTCTTTTTTGAAGTAAATCTGCAAGGTTGGACTTCCGGCCCAGTTCATAAAGATCCTCCAGATACATTATATTCTTATTATTATCGATCTTTATCGATTTATTAAACACAATGATATGCGTAAGCGTATCACTTCCATTAAAAAACTTCATAACATTGTCATATTGAAACTGATCATCAACAAAAATTATTTTGGTTTTTGCATCATTTACGATAAATTCGGCTTGTTCTGAAGTGTTGGTGGCGTAAATGGAAACAGTAGCACATTTAATACTCATGATTGCATAATCGCATATCGTCCATTCCGGTCGGTTACCTGAATAGATCGAAAGCATGCCGTTCTCTTCAGCGCCAAGTTCGAGGAGCCCTTTGGCAGCATTGTCAATGCTCTCTCCAAATTCTTTCCAGGAGATACCTTTCCACTGATCCCCTTCTTTATAACACAGGGCTTTCTTTTCGTCAGAATACTTCTGGACTTGAGAATGGATCATTTGCGCTAAATTTCCACTATACATATTATGCCTCCTTACATTTATACATTCAAACTCACGAATATGACTTGCCGCAGTAGAATCATATTTAAATTATATGTATTCTTTTCAGTTTATTTTTTTACTATAAATAAACCGAAATTACGATTCTATATAGTAATATTATATACCACTGTCATATTAGTAGTTAATATTCCTCTCTAATACAGCAAAATCCTTCTGCTTTTTTGTTTTTGTAATATTTGTATATATAAAATACATAAATATTACAGCCAGATTCGGGAAGCAGAGGGACGTTCGTTTTAAGCCATACAACAATAGCCTCTTGGTCTATATTTATAATTCAACAGAACTTCGAAAAGAAGCAGGTTCCAACGAAGGAATAATCGCCGCGTATAATATACGTCAACATCTCCCAATAAATAAATGGGTTACACAGCCATATACACATTGGTTGAACTCATTAGGTAATTGGCTCCCTTTAACAAGGTTGCCTTAGACAACGAGTAACTGCAGTTATAGACTAAAAATGCGCATAAAAAAGCATCCCATTTGAGATGCTTTGAAAATATTTGATAATTACCGTCCCCTTGTGTCCCATTTCAATGTCCTCTGCCATGTCTGTGCCTATGACAGCCTTCCCGGCTGCAAACCGTCGATGTCCCGTCACATAGACGGTAATCGCCGCCCTCTATGTTAAGAACCTTCCCGTTAACCAAGGAATAGGCAACTTTTCTTCTGGCCTCATTGTAAATACCCTGAACCGTTGTACGTGCTATATTCATTTGCAGAGCACATTTTTCCTGGGTATATCCTTCCAAATCGATCAGCCTTATGGTTTCATATTCGTCAACAGTCATATTTACAGTGTTCTCATTATCTGCCGCAATATCAAGCGGCCCAAAGCGATTGCTTTCCGGCAAACAGCAGACCATTCTCCATTTCCTTGGTCTGGGCATATTCTTCCACCTCACCCTAATCAGCAAAAAGCAGCAAGATATATGTCCTGCTGCTTTTGCATGCTTTTACAGGTTTTCCAGTTGTTTATCAACAGCACCCAGCATATTGTTTAAGTACTCCTTCTGGGCCTCCAGGGATTCTTTTGAATTGACCTGATTATTATAAGCTGCGTTTGGTGCAACCCCATATCCTGGTGCAAAGCCCATTCCGAAGCCTCGTCCAACACCCATTCCAAAGCCGCGTCCAAAACCTCTTCCGCAGCCTCGGCCAAAGCCTCCGCCGTAAACAGGGGCATTAACGCCTGTGCAAACGCCAAGACCTCTTCCTGTCATTGCTCCTTGACCCATCGGTCCGTTTCCATCTCTTCTTGGCATAATACTCACCTCCATATAGTTTATGACATATGTCATTTACATTTACTATTATACCCCGTTTGTGACATATGTCAATAACTAAAACGTTAACTACGATTTTTGTTCGATTTCAGTAACACATTCGCTTTTAATCTTTTCAACCAAAAATTGCAGGGCATCGATAACATGGGGTCGGATGTCGCCGCCAACCAGTACATACATGATGTCATCACCAACCTCTAACCGGCCTTCATTAAGCCAAACCCGAACATGAAATATCCCGTCCAGCTTATAGGCTTCTGCAATCGCTGCATCAACCTTCGCCGCATCATGAAAAAATTTCATTCCTTTTACCAAAGAACCGTCATCAACTCCCTGTCGGACCTTGACTTTGGGCGTTTGACGCACGACACCGTTATGGACTAAAAACATGCCGTCCTGCAAAGCCGACGGGTCAGCTTTTGCTTCCTTTAGCCATTCATCAATGGATGGTGATGCTTTTTTCATCTTTCTGTTAACCATACGTTATAACACTCCCTCAGCAAATTTGGGTTTTTCTGTTAAGTGCTCTCGTTATGTTGCGTTTCACGCACAATGCTGTTATTGCCCTATAAAGTTAGTGTAGCCTTCTATCGGATTTATAACAATACCATACACTATTATCACGCACCCTGTTTAACAACCTTTCTGTTCCTCTCTGCTTAAATTCAATGGCTCTTCATAGAAAATTAACACTTTTCGGTTAAAATAACCGAACGTGTTCAATCTTGAGTCTCCTGCCGCATTTCTGCAATGGCGTCCTTCCTTTTTTTATTCTTGTCTTTTAATCTTTCTTTTGTATTTTTGTCATTACTTACAGCAATCGTCTCTTCCGTTAATTCAATATTTTCCAGGGTGTTTTCGAGATGCTGCTGTATCTTATCTGCATTATCCCTGCGATCGTCCGGGGTTTGTTTCATGTAGCTGCTCTCCTTTCATTCCTGTATTGATCTTTTGGCTCATAAGGTTATCTTCTGAAAATCACAGTTTTTTATGCAAAATGCGATCTATCCCAAGAAGAGAATAGTCCCCATAGTTCATGCTTTGACCCTTGATGGTTTCTGGATCAGGGAAATTCACTATGTTGGTATTCTCATCTTCTGGTTTGGACGCCGCTGCTTGTAGCGGTATGCACCGTCCCCTTGTGTCAAAAATAATGCAATTAACTTTTTTAAAGGAGATAGTACATCCATACCGAATATTTACAGTATAAGTAATTTACTTTTGTTAATTTAATTTATATAAGGTGAGATAGTAATGACTAATAAAGCACTACGTGATTTATGGGATTCCAGAGCAGAAGATCGAAGGGAAGGAATGAAACATCAAGAATTTCCGCGCAACAACACTTTATATGAAGAAACCTGCTGGCGGTTTATTAAACCTCTGTTGCCACCCAACACAGGTCGTATTTTAGAAGCCGGCTGCGGTACCGGACGTTGGGTATACCATCTGGCACCATTAGGTCACCGCATCGTACTTTCAGATTTTTCCCCGGAGATGGTTCGCGTTGCATCAGAGGAAATCCGCAACCGGGGCGTGATGGAAAATGTCGATGCCTGCCATGTCCTTGATATCTGCGACATGCACGCTTTGGAAGATGAAAGCTTCGATATAGCCTTGGCCCTCGGAGGCCCTGTGGAACTGTGCGACAACCAGCGCCGGGCCGTAGAAGAACTGCGCCGGGTTGTAAAACCGGGCGGGTATGTCATCTGTGATGTATCAAACCGCTACCGCATAGCTCTGGACCTTGCACGTGAAAATAACTGGACTAAAGCTGCTGAGACACTGTATTCCGCAAAAAGCCAGTACTATACGCACAAGAGCTTTTCACCCGATGAAATACAAGAGCTGTTCACTTTATGCGGCTTGGATGTACTGCATATTGCTGCTGTATCTCCCTTTATGTCTTTTCCCCCAAACAGGGATCAGTTGGCCGCACTGGAAGACGATACAAACTATTCCACAGCCAGGGATATCTTCTGTGACTTTTCCGAAACCCCGGAAATGATTGGTATCAGTTCCCGCCTGCTGATCGTGGGCAGAAGATAGGGAAGCAAGGGGGGAAGCAAGGGGACGTTCGTATGTCCAGCAAAGGCTGGTATGTTCAGCAGGAGACAGTCCTGCCAGGGAAAGAAGCAGAAACCCTGTAGCTTGGTTAGCAGTGGGGAAGGAAATTGAACTACTGGAGTCTAAT
>JAYEHK010000144.1:0-34957 GCA_034659475.1 Bacillota bacterium
CTGTAAGGCGACAATTTCAGATTACCAGTAATAACAAAAACACATCAAATTAAAATTCCATAACCCAGGTTTGCACCTAAAAGAATGTGTCGTTGAATACGGCACTTTATTTTTCCGTAAGTGTATTGCAATAATGGCTATGATTACATATAGTAAACAATGTCAGAAAATAAAAAGAGAAAGAGTCCATTTACCTCACCCGTAAACACTCTTTCTCTTTCACACCCTGCCGGACCAAGTCCGCCAAGATTAAGTTGATGAAATGCATTGAATATACATTCCATCACCAACAACAGGTTTATGATAAGATAATTTACAATATTTTGCAATGGCAACCAACTGAGCATAAGGGCTTTTGTTACAGGTTTATTGCAAAAAATCAAAAAGACACTCTGATTCCGCTGTGACTTTCCTGTTGTGCCCTTATTTTTGCAGAATGTTTTTTAAAACCTATTGCAATTCCTATTGTATCGGTGTTTCATGACTTTCGTTAAAAAGTGCACCCCCTCACTAAAAAATGCACCCCCCTGCCCAAAAGGGGTGCACATTTGCGCAAAAAGGGGGTTCAAATCGCTGCCGCGAACGGCGTAAAATCCCCCATAAACACCAAAAAGCCCAGTACTGCTGGACTTTCATTTGTATCAAAAATTAAGTTTTAAGATGGTCGGAGTGACTGGATTTGAACCAGCGGCCTCTACGTCCCCAACGTAGCGCTCATACCAAACTGAGCTACACCCCGACGCAAGGAATATTGTATAACAGAACCATTTTTAAGTCAAGCATATCCTCATGAAGCAAGCACATTGTTATTGCTTCCCTTCACCCTATACATTTCCCAACATTCCTTTTATCTTTTTCATTTCCTGGTAGAGAAGTTTATATTTTACTGCATACCCCAGTTCTTCTACGTATTGATCCATAATTTCATTGTCAAACATGGCCTTTAGCAGGTGCAGGTTTCTTTTGTCCAGACGCGGCACCATGCCTTCATCAGGCATGGTTTCGTTCCGTTCCTCGTGACAGCTTTTATGGGTATATACCAGATTCCAGAGATCATCCTTATTTAAATATGAATAGGGAATAACATGATGTATATATGGGTCCTCTTCTATAAGATTTCCACAAAGGAAACACCTGTGATCAGGGTTCTCGTAGTCAAGATGATATTCAAACTCTTTTAAGCGCTCTTGATGCTGCTCATCTGTTTCTCGTAATTTTAAAAACGCTTTTTTTATGAAGGATAATTTCTTTTTGCTGCCCTCTTTCATGCCTCTTCCTTTCTCTGCATATATTGCCATAACTCATCACGCTGTTTCTTTTATTATGCCAGACAAGGAAAAAAGAAGCAAAACGAAAAGTAAGGTCAAGTATACACGATACTTGACCTCTTCGGTTGCCATATTATTTAGTTCCCCATGAAAAAGCACAAAAACTCCCTCTGAGGTATGCATAAGTGCCCAGTGGGTGAAATATACTGGCGACCGTTGGCGGAGCATGGTTACACCCTTTCGGGTACCACTGATGCTCTCTATCGTTCGCAACTAAGGTTGCAACATCCTGTGAAGGCAATTGGCGGAAGGGGGCGAGCGACATGGACGTCGCGAGAGAGCATCTGAACATGGACGTGAATTTGCCCGGTCCCCCTGGAGCCAATCGACAAGCAGTTGATGTTGTCCATGCGTAGACTGGGCGCAAGTATATTTCACCCACTGGGCACTTATGCATGCCCCTGCACCCAGATCGACTTCTTCAGGAGTAATTCTTTAGTCTTCTTTATCCAATTCAAATTTGTCGTGGAGCGCCTGTATGGCTTCCTGAACTTTATCTTCATCAATAATACATGAGACCTTTATCTCGGATGTACTGATCATATGAATGTTAATCTTTTGGTCTGCAAGGGCTTCAAACATTGCTGCTGCTACCCCTGTAGTACTCTGCATACCTGCTCCAACAATGGATATCTTGGCTACTTCTTTTCCATAAGACATGCCAGAAGCACCGATGCTGAGGACAACATCGTTAACCAGTGGCAGGGCCTGGGCCAGTTGATCTCGTTCTATGGTAAAAGCGATATCATTTCTGTTCCCACGCATGGCACTTTGAATGACCATATCCACATTGATGCCGTTTTGAGCAAGTACCTGGAAAATTCGCATGGCAACGCCAGGTTCATCTGGCACATCGAAAAGACCTATCTTGGCAACGTTCAGATCATGAGCTATTCCACTTACATTTCTTAACTTCTCCATCTTCGCACCCTCCGTTATTATGGTTCCCGGTTTATTGGCAAAACTACTTAAGACTTCTACATCTACATTATACAACATGGCAAATTCTGCTGCCCTGGGCTGTAAGACGACAGCCCCGAGGCTCGCCATCTCCAGCATTTCTTCATAGGATATACTGGGAAGTTTACGCGCCTGCTTGACCACTCTTGGATCGGCCGTAAATACACCTTCTACGTCTGTGAATATCAGGCATCGCTCAGCTCCCAGCTTAGCTGCAAGTGCCACCGCGGTTGTATCAGATCCACCACGACCCAGGGTGTTGATTTCTCCGTCTTCCGAAATCCCCTGAAAACCTGCTATAACCACGATATTACCGGCTGCGATTTCATGCTCTATCCGTTCCGGTTCAATACCGCTGATTTTGGCCTTACTGAAGACTCCATCTGTGCAAATCCCGGCCTGCCATCCCGTTAGAGAAACGGCTGCACAGCCTAGTCCATTAAGCGTAAGTGCCAGATAGGCAGCAGACTGTTGTTCTCCGGTAACCATTAACATATCCATTTCACGCTGGTTATTAGCGTTTCCGGTGTTTTTCGCCATTTTCAACAATTCGTCGGTTGTATCCCCCATGGCGGAGACTACAACAACGACATCATTGCCCTCTTCCTTCATCTTTTGGAGTTTTACGGCTACGTTCTTTATCTTATCGAAAGACGCAACCGAACTCCCACCAAATTTTGATACGACTATAGCCACTGTATTTCACTCCCTAAAATTGTGTAGAGCGCCAACTCCTACATTGTTAATTATAATAATTTATGAAACCAATAGGGTCATCCCTTCGGTACATGGATGCAAAACATATACTTTGCTGGGTACGGAGGATTCTAAAAACGCGTTTTTCATCGCTGCTCCGATCTCCTCCTCATGATCAACTGTCATGGCAATGATTGACGGACCCGCTCCACTCAGAGCAACGCCTCTGGCCCCAGCTTCCAATGCACTATTCACTACCTGATCAAAGGCAGGGATAAACATTTTTCTTTTGGGCTGAATCAGTTCATCATTCATAGCCCCCTGAATATTTTCAAAATCACCATTGGACAGACTTGCCAACAGGAAGCAAGACTTCTGCATCATCTGAACTGCTTCCCCAAAAGTAACTTGTGCAGGTAATACCGAACGGGATTGCGGAGTAGGAAGTTCAAAATCAGGAACCGCCAGTACCATTTTCAATTGAACCGGCGGGGTAATTTTATAACACTGGACTTTGTGATCAGATAACAATGCCGTCGTCAAACCTCCCATAACTGCTGGAACAATGTTATCAGCATGTCCTTCCATCTCAACCGCCCAGGCTAGGACCCGGTCCCGCGGATAGGGTTTACCTAACAGTTCATTCGCACCAAACATACCTGCAACAATTGCCGCGGCACTGCTTCCCAAACCTTTCCCCAGGGGGATTTCATTATTTATCTGTATATGCAGGCACTGATCTGACCTGCCGGCCTTTTCCAGCACCATTTTCGCTGCCTGCATAATCAGGTTTTTTTCTAATTCTTTGTTTAATTCATCTGCGTCCACTCCATAGCATTCAATGCTATTTTCGCTTGAAAACGCCATATTTACTTCTAAAAATAACGACAGAGCCATCCCCAGCGTATCAAATCCTGGTCCCAAATTCGCTGTCGTTGCCGGAACTTTTATGGTTATCATATTGCTTCATCCTAACTGTTTCAGACTGGCTTAACGATTAATTCCCTCCAGTCTTATCACATTATTGATTTCCTTAATATAGTTCATTCCTTTTAAGACGATAAGGGAATCCTGTAACTCCTCCTCCTTGGTAAGGTGAGTAATCATTATGAGTTCAGCCAACCCTTCTTCGCCTGTTTTTTGCAGTACCGTAGCCAGACTTACATCATTGCTTCCAAATACTCCAGCAATACCTGCCAGAACTCCCGGTCGGTCTTTGACAGTCATACGCACATAAAACTGGGCCTGCAGTTCGTCAATCTTCAGGATCGGTTTTTCTTCAAAACAAGTACACCCAACGCGAGCACAGCTCTGATGAACCATGTTTCTGCCAATGTCAATAATATCACCAACCACCGCTGACGCGGTAGGCATTTCCCCGGCTCCCCTGCCATAGTGCATGACCTCACCAACAGCATCTCCCCGGATAAATACTGCGTTGAAAACATCATTCACATTTGCCAGCGGATGACTGAAGGGAATAAAGGCAGGATGCACCCGGGTCTGTACTTTTCCATCACACTCATTGGCAATGGCGAGCAGTTTCACAACATAGCCCAATTCACTAGCATATTGTATATCCCGGGCCGAAATATTGGTAATGCCTTCTACATAAACATCATCCAGCGTGACCCGGCTGTTAAAAGCAATGGATGCAAGAATGGCAATTTTCCTGGCAGCATCCCAACCACAAATATCAGAGGTAGGATCAGATTCGGCATAACCCAGTTCCTGTGCTTCCTTCAAAACATCATCAAAATTGCGCCCCTCCTGGGTCATTTTGGTCAGTATATAGTTGGTTGTTCCATTCAGAATCCCCATCACTTCCTGGATACTATTACCTGCCAGGGACTGTTTTAGAGGCTGTATAATCGGAATTCCCCCTGCCACACTGGCTTCAAAATAGAAATCCACGTGGTTTTCTTCAGCGGTTTCAAACAATTCTTTACCTTTGACAGCAATCAGGTCTTTATTCGCAGTAACAACATGTTTTCCCTTTTTCATGGCATCCATTATAAAGGTAAATGCGGGCTCAATACCGCCAATAAGCTCTACCACAAGGTCAATGGCCGGATCGTTGATAATTTCGTCTATCTGCTGACAAACCATTTCCTTTTCCAGTCCCAGGGCATAACACCTGTCAGCATCTCGCTCCAACACTTTGGTTATGCTGATATCCTGGCCTATTTTTTTTTGGATGGTGTCATGATTCTGTTTCAACAGTTTAACAACACCGGTTCCCACCGTTCCACAACCCAATAGTCCAATTTGTATCATAATTTTCATAGCCCTCCTAAATTAACTCTTTCCAACGATTTCCGTATTAATAACCCCTTCTAACAGGTTTAATTCCCTGATTAGCTGATCCACTGTTATCTCTAACTCCCCAACACTAATAGATAGGGTGACCTGGGCAACACCATGCAGAGGAAGGTTTTGATTAATGGTTAGTATATTCCCGCGAAAAGACGCTACGCGGTTTAATACTCCTGATAACACACCAGAGGTATTCCTTAATAGTAAAGAAAGGTTTATAATATTTAGATTATCAGCATTAAAAAAAGAAAAAACCCCATCCTTATATTTATAATAGGTACTACGGGCCATCCCCAAGTTGTCGACTGCTTCAATAATGTTGTCCGCCTCCCCACTGGCCAGCATCTCTTTTGCCAGAGCGGTTTTTCGAATGGACTCCGGAAGAATATCTTCGCGAACCATGTAAAACTTTTTCATTTCCTTCAAATCAGATTCACCTCGCTGTCTGCGTGTGACGGAATTATTTCTGCACAATACGGACATTATAACACTAACCCTACAGCCTTACAATACATTTTTTTGCAAACGTCAGTTTTTTCGACAAAATAATCAGATTAAAGAAGGATGAAAGAAAACTCGGAGAATTCTCCGAGTTTTCCACCTTCACAGGTTACTAACAATTATACCTGGATACATGAAATGGGTTGCTAACAACGATGGAATAAATCACCTTAAGAGATTTACTCTCCTGCAAGTGGATAAGATCCATCAGCACTATGGATCTCTCTTCCAGTAAGGGGCGGATTAAAAACACACACCATATGCATCTCTGATCTGGCGCGCAAATAATGCTTCTCATGCCCATTTAATGCATAGAGCGTCCCTTGTTGGATGGAGTACACGTCGCCAGTGTCAATGACTTCAATCTCGCCTTCCCCCTGAATGCAGTACACAGCTTCAAGATGGTTTTTGTACCAGATGTAGGTCTCGGTGTTTTCTTTGATAATTGTGTGATGCATGGAAAATCCCATACCGTCTTTCTTTAGAAGGAAACGATAACTTCTCCATGTTTTTGTATCGACATCGCTGTCTGTACCTATTATGTCATCAAGTTTTTTTACAATCATCTGTAATACTCCTTTCAATCCACCTTTAAATAGAACAAGCCACTCTTTGTTTATCCTTTGCAGCTTCTTTATTACGAACTTTAGTGATAGAAGCCTGTACTTTAAAGTCTTCTACACTGTCCCGTAGTATGTTTAGTCCCTTAAGGAGACTCGTTTCATCTATAGTAAGAGCAGGCATCAGTTTAACCACTTCATCATTGGGTCCTGATGTTTCCATGATAAGACCCCGTTGAAAAGCAACAGCACAAATCATCTTCGCTATTCCATCCACACCGCAGGCAATGCCCTGCATAAAACCTCGCCCCCGTAGTTCTCCTTTAATTTCAGGGTGTTCATCAATTATGTCTGTCAGAGAATCTGTAATTAATGTTCCTTTATATTCAATCCCATCAATGAATTTTTTATCCTTCCAGAAGTTAATGGCTTCAGTGGCCGTCACAAAAGCAGGATTGTTACCCCTAAACGTTCCATTATGTTCACCGGGTGACCAGATATCCAGTTCAGGTTTGATGAGGTTAATCGCCATCGGCATCCCGTATCCACTGATTGATTTTGATAAACAGATGATATCCGGGTTAATTCCTGCTGGTTCAAAACTAAAGAATGTTCCTGTCCTTCCACATCCCGCCTGAATATCATCGATAATTAACAATATATCTTTTTCATAACATAATGATTCAATCTGTTTTAACCAATCAATACTGGCAGTGTTTAATCCACCTTCACCCTGAACCGTTTCCAGAATAATGGCTGCAGGCAGGGGCGTTCCACTTGAATTATCCTCCAGGTATTTGCGAACATACTCAACGGTGTCGATATCCTCTCCAAAATACTGATCGAATGGCATAAACATGGAATTATAAAGAGGTATCCCTGCTCCCTGTCTCTTTTTTTCATTTCCTGTAATCGACAAGGCTCCCAAAGTCATTCCATGAAATGCATTCGTAAAACTCATAATGGTATCTCTGCCCTTTATCTTGCGGGCCAACTTTAAGGCGCTTTCTACAGCGTTCGTTCCTGTAGGTCCGGGAAACATTATTTTGTATATCATATTTCGGGGACTTAGAATGGTTTGGTTAAATTGAGCAAGAAATGACTCTTTAGCTTCCGTCGCCATATCCAACCCGTGCACAATCCCATCAGAGGCTATATAATCCACTAATTTTTCTTTCATAGCAGGATGATTGTGTCCGTAATTTAATGCACCAGCACCTGAAAAGAAATCAATATACTCTTTTTCGTTTTTATCTTTTATTTTAGAACCTTTTGCCCAGGTAAAAACAGTGGGGAAACTGCGGCTATAGCTTCTAACCTCTGATTCTAACTCCCTGAAAACGCTTAAATCAGTGTTCATTTGCAAAACTCCTCCTTTGCTTTTCTCAAGAATAATGAGTTGATTGTAACAATTCTAAAAAATGATCAACTGAACGGACCGATGCCCAGCATGATTTCCTCTTCATGTTGGCCATCTGGAAACATCCATGAAGGAAAACATTCAAATTCCTCTACAGACGCATTTAGAGCCTCCGCTAGTTTATAGTAAAGGCAATATGCTGGTTCGTTGGATGGATTAACAGTAATTTCAATATACTTAACATTTTTACATGCTTCTCTTTCAAGCAGATGTTTTAGCATGGTCATGCCCAATCCGCGGCGATGAAAACTTTTGTCTACGGCCACCTGCCAGACAAAAAGCACTGTTGAATCAGTTGGCGAAAGAAAAGCTGAAATAAAACCCGCAATTTTATTGTCTATCTCTGCCACCACACAAGTTTGGCTGAAATATCTACATAGCATAAGATAGCTATAGGAAGAGTTCAGATCAAGCCCTTTCGTACCTCTGATCAACTCCCAGATAGCTTTTCCATCTTCCTCAACAGGAACCCGTAATTGGATTTGTTGTGAAAGACTTTGTTTCGCGTTAATAAAAAGCCACTCCTTTCGTAATCGATTTTACTTGATTTAGAACACAAAGGATCAAAGACCTGTCACCAGGTCATCATCAAAATAATAATAAATGTGAAAATGTTAAAGAGACCAGTCTTGTTCTCTAAATGAGAAAAGACATGCGTTTTCAGGATGAGGATAAAACAGTGTGTTGATTGAATGATGCTTTATAGAAATGAAAAGACCAAAGAAGGAGCCTTTGGTCTAAATACCTGAAGCCTAGTCTCCCTTTTACGCTTACGAGGTTAGCTGACGGATTCGGGCTAGGGATAGCCCTACTGGAAAAATCCAGATTCACCCCATTTAATTGGGTCCCCCGCTTCCCGACACAATCGGGAACTCAGCGAAAAACAAGGTGTTTATGTAGTTTTTGATGTTCCTATGTTGTTATAAAGGTTATACTATTGATCCTGTAAAGGCAAACGCTATATACCGGCGTTAGCCAGTATATAACCACACGCAATAGTCTCTTATGCCCTCAACTGCTATTTTTAGGGAATAACTGCCTGATACCTTATCATGCTACATGCTTCCTTGGCGCACCAACAAAAGCAAGCCAGTCAAAAAGACCGGCTTGCGCATATGATCTAATCGTCAAAGCGACTATCAATCGCACTCTTAATGTGCTATATGATAATACAGATAAGTCCGCCGCTTCCCTCATTGACAATCCTTTGGAGGGTATCCTGTAACTTGACCTGTGCATTCTCAGGCATCCGGTGAAGTTTGTTCTGAATCCCCTCCCGGACCAGATCATGTAGGGATTTTCCAAACATATTTGATTCCCAGATTTTGGCAGGATCTTCTTCGAATTCATCCAGCATATACCGTACCAGTTCCTCGCACTGTTTTTCAGTCCCGATAATGGGGGTAATCTCGGTCGTAATATCTGCTCGGATGATGTGCAACGACGGTGCTTTTGCCCGCAGTTTTACGCCAAACCTGCTCCCCTGTTTAATAAGTTCCGGCTCTTCCAGAATCATTTCTTCCAGTCTGGGTGTAACCACTCCATAGCCTGACTCGTTCACTTCTTCAAGCGCGGAGGATACTTTGTCAAACTCTTTCTTGGCTACACTCAGATCCTTCAGTAATTTAACAATATCATGTTGTCCTTCAACCTCAAATCCACTTAATTCACTCAGAGACGTATAGAATAATTCTTCTGGAACCATGACTTCAATATTGGCAATCCCTGTTCCCAGATTCATTTCTTCCAGGCTTACATAGCTCACATTCTCGACATCTGTTAATTTTTCAACAGCACCATCAATATCCCGAACCTTTTTTATATCCAGCAATACATCTCGAATGGCATTTTCCATGTTTTCCCGCAGCCAGAAGTCTTCATCCAGCGCATCCACCCAGCGAGGAAGCTTTATATTGACTTCCTGAACCGGGAATTCATAGAGGACTTCCTCTAAAACACTATAGATTTGCTCTGTACTAATATTAGCCGCATCAATAGGAATTACGGTAACCCCAAAGTGAGTACTCAGATCATCAGCCAGTTCCAGGGTTTCCTTTTGATATGGATGGGTTGAATTCAGCAACACGATAAAGGGTTTATTTAGTTCTCTTAATTCCTGTATAACCCTTTCCTCTGCTGCTACATACTTCCCCCTGGGGATGTCACTGATGCTCCCATCGGTGGTCATAACGATACCAATCGTTGAATGATCTGCAATAACCTTCCTGGTTCCTATTTCGGCCGCTTCTTCAAAGGGAACCTCATAGTCAAACCAGGGAGTTCTTACCATACGAGGCTCTTCGTCTTCTTCGTACCCCAACGCCCCTTCAACTGCATAACCTACGCAGTCGACCAGCCGTACTTTGAAAGACATCCCGGTTTTGGTCAGGATTTCGATAGCCTCGTTGGGTACAAATTTGGGTTCAGTGGTCATGATGGTCTTGCCGGCGCCGCTCTGAGGAAGCTCGTCTTTCGCCCGCTCCCTTTCATAGACATCCTGTATATTTGGTAATACCATGAGTTCCATGAATCTTTTTATGAATGTAGACTTACCAGTTCTAACGGGGCCAACGATTCCCAAATAAATATCGCCACCCGTTCTTTCGGCGATATCATTTAAAATATGATTTCCTTCCACTTCTCATTTCCCTCCCTCGGATTTAGACTCGTAAAGGCACCCTCCTTCCGATTTAGGATACCCCTTATAAATCAGCATTTAAGCTATAACAGTATAAATATATTTATACAAACGCGTTAATATAACCAGAAAAGAAAAAAGTGTGATTTTTACCACACTTTTTACCATTCATTTAAGTTTATCGCGTTTTCTTCCATCTCATGCTTTCGCTGTCGACACATCAACTTGACAACTTCCTGTCGAGGGCTTTTGTCTTCATATAGTATGTTATAACAGGCTTCCGTAATCGGCATCTCCACATTCATCTTCTGGGCCAATTGATGGAGAATCCTCGTCGTATGTACTCCTTCCACAACCATCCCAATCGTTTGCAGTGTTTCCTCCAGTCCTTTTCCCTGTCCAATCAATTCTCCTGCTCGACGGTTTCTCGAATACCGACTTCCGCAGGTTACAACCAGATCCCCCATTCCGCTGAGACCTGCAAAGGTTCTGGGGTAGCCTCCCAGTGCCTCGCCCATTCGAATGATCTCTGCCAGACCCCTTGTCATCAAGGCCGCCACTGTGTTATCCCCATACCCAAGACCATAAATCACGCCTGTGGCAAGTGCAATAACGTTTTTCAAAGCACCGCCCAGCTCTACTCCTACTACATCCGGGTTGGTATATACCCTGAATAAATCAAACATAAACAGATCCTGAACAAAATAGGCGGTTTCCTTTTTATAGGCTGCCACAGTAACTGCCGTAGGAATTCCTTTCCCCACCTCTTCCGCATGAGAAGGCCCTGATAAAATGGCCAAACATTCTCTGACCCCTTGTCCCAACACCTCTTCCATTACCTGACTTAAACGTAACCCAGTGGGAATCTCCAGACCTTTAGCTGTATTAACCAAATACATACTGTCAGTGATGCAGTACTTGGCCTGCTGCAACACCTCTCTCTGGGCCTGCGCAGGTATTGATATTATGATCGCAGACGCACCTTCCATCGCTTCTTGCATGTTTATCGTTGGCTTTACCATAACCGGTATATCAATACCAGGTAAAAAGCGTCTATTTTCTTGGTTTACCTTGATCTCTTCAATGCCGTCTTCAGGCCTTCCCCATAGATATACGATATATCCATTGTTAGCTAATATAACAGCCAGCGCTGTTCCCCAGCTGCCAGCCCCTAAAACACAAACCTTATTCATATATGCCTCCAAAATGTTTTATGACACAGCGGGACGTTTTTAGTGTGTCATTTTGGTTAGTAAGAAAATAAAAACGGATTATTCTAATTCTAATAGGCTGAATAGACGCGGACTAACGCGGACCTTCAGGACCTTCGCGGACTTCATTTTTTTATTAAAACATAGATGACGCTTTCAGTTTCCATCACCTTAAGCCTAGCTCCTTACTTATTTTCATCAGTGGTTGTGGGCTACGGTCATGGGTGGTTAGTACGAAAATACGAACTAAGAACGCACCCTACAGGTACCACACTCAAGAGTGCTACCCTCGTGGAGGACAACTGATGTTCCCTTCGGTCACTTTTAACATAATACTGATTACACGGATTTACATTAATTTTTCACTGAAGATCTTTTGATACTTTGTCAGTAATCCTGGATTCTGTCCCGTTTCTGAATCGGCTGATGTTCTCCCGGTGACCATATATAACAATAATAGCGGCACATAAGCTCATGATCACATAAGAGAGCGATTCACCCATGATCAATGCTGCGATCGGAAACATAGCAGCCACACAGATCGAGGCAAGAGAGACATAGCGCGTAAAAACAGCAACAACAATAAATGTCGTTAACAAAATCAGAAAAACGGAAGGCATCAAGACCAATATAACCCCACCGGTAGTCGCTACGCCTTTACCGCCACGGAAACGAAGAAACACCGTATAACAATGACCAATCACAGCAGCAAGGGCACAAAAAGCGGCCAGCAATTCTCCACCAAAATACAACCCAATCAATGCACACAGTGCCCCTTTTCCCAGATCTCCAAGGAACGAAAGTAGTGCAACTTTGACACCTACTGTTCGCAGTACATTGGTCGCACCAACGTTGCCACTCCCTTGAGAACGAATATCAACCTTGCCTAAAATGGCACTTAGGATATACGAAAACGGAATGGCACCGATAAAGTAGCACAAGATAACCAGTAAAACTTCCTTCACCCTTCTTCCTCCCAACAGTCCTAGTCTGAAGAATCCTTCTGCCGCACAATTAATCTTATGGGTGTACCTTCAAACCCAAAGGTATGCCGTAAGGTATTTTCCAGGTACCTTAAATATGAAAAATGAACCTGCTCAGGATTATTAGAAAATAACACAAAAGTTGGCGGCGCTGTGCTTACCTGGGTAGCATAATAGATTTTTATTTTCCTTCCCCCTCCGCCAGGCAAAGGGTTCAACAACATCGCCTCTGATATAACCCGATTTAATTCGGCGGTCGTAATTCTACGATGGTGTTGTTCTGCAACGAAATCCACCATTTCAAGTACTTTAAAGATCCTTTTTTTCGTTAGGGCCGATATATAAAGAATTGGACAGTACGACAAAAATTTCAGATCCTCTCTGATCTCTTTATCAAAAGCATTCATGGTTCTGCCGTCTTTTTCAATTAGATCCCACTTATTTACGACCAGAATATGAGCCTTTCCCTGTTCATGAACATAACCGGCAATTCGTTGATCCTGTTCTATAACCCCTTCTGTCGCATCTAGCATAGTAACAACCACATCCGCACGGTCAATGCTTTTGAGAGATCGAACAACGCTATATTTCTCGGTTGGCTCTTTAATACGAGATTTTTTCCGTATCCCCGCAGTATCAATTAACATATACCGATTACCCTCGTATTCAAAGGGCGTATCGATTGAGTCACGAGTGGTACCGGCAACATCGCTGACAATAACACGCTCTTCACCCAGGAAGGAGTTCACAAGAGATGATTTGCCCACATTGGGTCTTCCAACGATTGCAAGTTTAGTTGAATCAGGATCCTCTAGATATTCCTCAATCGGTGCAAAATTCTCAATCACTGCATCCAACAAAGTATTAGTATTAAGACCGTGCATCGAAGACACCGGTATGGGATCTCCTAGACCCAGATTGTAAAATTCATAGTATTCCAGTTGTTTATCAAAATTTTCCACCTTATTGGCAGCTAACACAACTGGTTTTCTGCTTTTTCGCAGAAGATTAGCGACCTGTTCATCTTCGGGCGTTATACCGTTTTTGGTATCCACCACAAATATTATAACATCCGCTTCCTCAAGCGCTAATTGGGCCTGTAATTTAATCTCCCGGGAAAATACATCTCCCTCATCAAAGCGGATTCCACCGGTATCAATTATAATAAAATCGCGCCCAGCCCAATCAGAATCATCATACATTCGATCCCTGGTGACCCCGGGGATATCCTCAACAATCGCCTTTCTTCTTCCCAGCAGACGATTAAAAAGGGTTGATTTTCCTACATTAGGTCTTCCTACTATAGCCACTACGGGTTTTGACATTGTTTTTCCTCCAAAATGAATGCAATTACGTTGTTGATTCTTATCTGCTTATCGCATTGTTTTTATTTCTTATCCATTATCTACTAAAACCGTATCAATGACAAGTGCGTGGCATCATGTGAAGTCAGTATCAGGTTGCATTCGTTATGTTTTATCACTGTTCAGATGCAGTACAGACAAGTTGAGATTTAAAAGCGAGTACTTGTTTTTCTAGTGTTTGCAGTTCTTTTTTCACAATCCAAAGAGCGATAGAATGGATAGTACGCCTAAAAAACAGTAGATGAGTTAAGCGAAAAAGACGCATAAGAAAAAGGTCGTGTTTAATTTTCACCACTTTGACGATAAAATCCGCGGACGAAAAGCCTAAAATATCAACCAGTTGATCAATAGAAGTCTTAGCCATTGCAGGATCCGGTCCACCACCTAAGACATATACTCTATTGTTCATATCATCTGTCCCTACAAAAATCGGCCGTCCGCAGATTTCAAGTTCGTAAAGCCCTGATATGGCTATACGGTAATCAGTTTTTTTTATCTCACCTGTAAAGAGTTTTGCTGCTACGAATGGATGATACACACCCGTCATTCCTACGAACAATATGTTCATTTGTAAACCTCTATCCTGTACTCGCTTGTTTAATGATGTTTGATTTGGTCTGTTCAACCACCTTAATAAGCTGCATAAATGCCCTCTGCGTTCCTCTGGTAACCACAGGACGACCAATAAAAGGGAAACCAAGTCGTCGAGAGGTAAACCCTCCCAGCTTCATTCCCCAGTTTACCCATCTCATACAATTTACTACGATCAACTGATCCTCCACCTCTAAAACCTCTGCGACCCCCATTAGGATGTTGCTATACCTGTCCCCCATGCTCTTTTTTCCCAGTACATAAATCTCATTCTCCCATTCATCCTTACCCATAAAGCGAATGGTGCCAAAATCAGCATCCGTGGTCTTATCGTAAAAAGGAATCTTCATTAGTTCTTCACCTGTTGGCACTCTTGTTTTATCAAGTAAACCTAGATGAATGGCGGCAGCTGTCACCGACGAATGTGAACCCCCGAAACAATGATAAATAATTTTCACGACATCCCACCTCCTCTGAACACAAGAGGACGGTTCTTGTATTCACTAGTGCCTCACGATAAAAAACACTCCATTTTCCAGGTCATGTACATTCCCTCCCAGAATACGGGCGAGCAACAAACTCATGCGTTCCTGCTGTTCAGATGAATTTGCCACAAACACAGGGCACCCTCCCCCATGGACTTTATCTATTTCCTGTGTAACGATCGCGAGAATAAAATCTTTCAATCCATTATCCATCAGTCTGCTGCCTTCCTTCCGGCATACGATTTTAACGTTGTTCCCTGTGCAGTTTCCAAAACCGGAACACCTTTTACAATTTCAATCAGACACTCAATATCAGGTTCATTGCTTATCATAAATAGTGCAATATATCCCTTATCAACCTGCTTTCTTGCAAGAGGCATAAGGTCAGGTTCGTTCGTATCCACTTTGGTTCCAAGAATGGATACAATATCATAAATAATCGCCATGCGCTGCCCGGGGGCATGTAAGGTCAAGCGCGCATTGTCATCAATGGGATGAATAATAACCCCCATGCCTTCTCTCAAGATCTTCTCCTTTGTAGAATTAAGACCTATATTCATAATGACAACATCATCCACCATAAGTAAGGAATGTTCAAAGTGAACTACACCCTTGTAAACATTGGCTATATCACCAACAAATATACCCCTCATGAATTTAAGGGAGAATAGAATGCAAATGCTTCCCACCAGAATAGCCCATTGATAACTAGTTAAATAGGCGGTTGCCGAGGTTACCAGTGCAGTCATAATACAGAGATAATTCCTGGCTTCAAAGACCCTAGCTATCCCCTCAATGTAATCAGGTCCCCTCGGAATAAGCTTGCTTTCTTCCAGTTTGTTGAGGGTTTCACGTTCCATATTGCGGATATCACGAAACTGCTGTGCTGCCAGCACCAAAAACGTCACTGCGACATAGTCCGGCTTGGCAATAGCTGGTATAGCAACAGCTCCCAGCGCTGCCGCAATGAAACCGATGGTCAAGTGTATGACATGGCCATGGGGGTAGGTTGGATAATGCCGGTAATCGTTACGCAACATCACCCATCTATCAATAAACCCCGCTACAACCCCAGCTAATATTACAATGCTGTATTTTTCCATATTACTGCTTTTCTTTTGTGCCTCTGTTGAGCCAGTAATAACCTCCAGCAGCTGCACCCAAAATCGCCAACATTATAATCAGAACAGTTCCTGAACGCTGGTTATCTTCGTTAAGCGGTTTTTTAGCGGGATCTTGCTCGTTATCTGATTTGTTTTCAACCGTCTTGCCATTGGAGATCCCAAAAACAGCCGGCATCGTTTCTGCAAGTAAGGTCACCCCTTTTTGGGCTTCTTCCTTGGAATTGGTATGCGCTCCTACCTCTATCAGCATCGCCCTGGGGCTCAGATCCTGGTTATAGTCACCTTTTCCGACATAGATACCATTAGACAAACCTGGCTGTTCTTTATCCATGACCGTTTTTATTTTCTTGGCAAATTCCATATTAGTTTTCATATTAGGATTCTGACGACCTATAACCAACTTTATTTTGGTCACATCTTCTCCCTCAATTTCTGTCTGGTAAACATCGGCTGGTACAGCATCACGATGAACATCAATGATGGCATCCGGGCCCTCTTTCATCAAATCAGTGGCCGTTTTACGGGACCGGTGATAAGCATTTACGTCATGCGGATCATGTTTCGCTTCGTTATACTCAACATTAAAGCCCTGTTTTTCCAATTCTTTTACAAAAGTTTGACCTACGTCATAAATGCCGCCATCTCCTCGGATGCTTTCCTTTCCATCGGTAGGTACGTAAGATTCATCACTATGCGTGTGATATACAGCAATGGTTGGTTTCTTATTTCCCTGAACCGGAATAGACGGTTCAAATAGAAAAGCTTGACGCTGCGGGTCATAATTGAGCTCCGGCATGATTTCTTTTCCCTGATAACTACATTTTGCAATGGTTCCGTTGACATCAACCACCTTGTATTTTGAATTATCTGCAGCAATATAGATATCACCATTGAAAACCATCAACGCGGTTTTGTGAACCACCTTATTATTTTCGTCCAGCAAGGTAAAATATCTATCACCTGACACCTCTACATGAGAAGCAAAAGCAGGAACACTGCAGGATAACCCAAACAAAATGAGAAGAAATAACGAGAGCAATCTTTTACGCATGGTCTTCGCCTCCTTCATCCTCCTTTTCTACCAGTGGTTTGTGCGCAGGTTCCGGTTCACGAAGATTTCTGATTAATTCTTCTGGCCGATCTTCCGTACGCGGTCCTCCCTGAATTCGTTCTAACGTTTCTCCAACCGTTTCCGCCAGTACAACTGCTAATAGCCCTGCAAGAATCAAGGAATCAAAAGCACCGGCACCACCAACTTGTACAGTGCCCTGTATGCCAGTCCTCGCAAGATAAATATACTGACCAACATCCAGCGAAAAAACTCCGATAACGGCAGCAAAGAATGCACTTCGTCTTGACCTGCCTGCGAGATATCCTACAACACCCGCAACAATAGGATAAATATAGATTGGATCGACAAACATGGTTTCAGGTTCAGAACCCAGATAACGCCCTGCAAGAAACAGAGCCAGCGCTGTCACGCCCGCTGCAATAACGGCCCTTATTTTTTCAAAATTGGTTCCGGCTCCTGCCAGAATATAAATCGCCATCACAACTGCAATGCTTCCTCCTAGATTGATGGTTACTCTGGGGCCAAGTGGGATATCAATAAAACTCCCGATAATGATGGCGGCAATCACTCCCAGAGCCGCTTTGTCGCTCAACCTCATGCGATCTAACACACGATGAGCCACTCCAAAGTAAATTAGAATTGATACTACAATTAGAGCAATCATACCTGCTGGAAAATTCGGCATAGAATTCATTCCTTTCAACATTTAATGTTCAAACAATATTTTCCCCTTATCAGAATGGAATATGTAACAACTCTTTACCGAAAAATGGTATAAAAAAAGCAGTGCACTTTCGTCACCGCTTTTTTGCTGATTTGCTTATTGCTGTTTGGGTTGATAACTGTAACAGACGGTGTCATGTCCTGCATGACTTTCATCATTACAGGGAAATATCTGTACCGAATTCAGCGCACACATATCACCATTTTTGTAATGCTTACAGCTTTTTATTTTACAATTTATTTTCTGACTGCCCTGCATACCTACACCTCCAGATTTCTACTTACATTGAAAATTAGCACATTGACTCTCGTGAGCCTGCCTCTTCTGACCTTCCCATTCAGCAATCTGAATGCCTGTCAGATTACAGCAGTTGTCGTTAACATGATGAATACAATTCGTAACCGCACAATTAATTCTTTGCTTTGTCACACTTATCCCTCCAATTTGTTTCTTCTGGATTAGTTTGTGCAAAGACTTAAGATTTATGTCAGTGAATTTTTCACCTGCTCCATTGTTGGGGATCAATTCCCCTGCTGTAAAGCCACTGTGCTGTTGTTCCTGTAATAATCAGAGGTTTTTGTTTTAACTCCTGACAATTATGTGCTCCTATCATGAGAAAAACCGCTCTTATTTGATAAAGAAGATTTTCCATGAATTGATCTAACGCCTCAATCCCATCTGTCAAAAGAATATTCAAAAATAAACCTGTAATGCTTACAGCATCTGCCCCCAAAATTAATGCTTTGACCACATCGCTGGCTGTTCGAATTCCACCGGACACAACAACAAAAATTGGTAATTGAAGAGATACAACCTCTGCAAGGCTGATTGCAGTAGGAATCCCCCAGTCATTCATGGTGTCACCGAACAAACCCTTACGTTGATTTTCAATAGCAAGAAAGTTGGTTCCTCCCTGACCTCCATTATCCATATACCGAATGCCTGCTGTATATAATTCCAGCGCCGCTTCACGAGAAAATCCAAAGCCAACCTCTTTAGCAAAAACTGGCACTGGCGCCCGAGTAACTATTTCAGATACATTTTTCAAAATTCCTCGAAAACAGCGATCTCCTTCTTTCATGGTCAACTCCTGTGGAACGTTGAGATGCAGTTGTAAGCCATCAGCCTGAATCATGTCAATGGCCTCCAGGGCCTCTTCAACAGACCGATTGGCACTAAGATTAGCCAGAATTACCCCTCCGGGGTTCATTTCTCGTACAACGGCAAATGTATCTCTTAGTCCTGAATCCTCCAGTGCAATGGTTTGTGAACCGACAGCCAGCGCAATCCCATACTTTTCAGCAACATAAGCCAGGGCTTTATTAATTCGTTTCGCCTGATCTGTCCCACCTGTCAATGCATTGATGATTAATGGATATTCCATTCCTTTGCCTAGGAACTCGATCCCCGGATCAATTTCTTCTAGGTCTAATTCGGGAACACTATGATGGATTAATCGAATATCCTCAAAGCCCGTACTGCAAGGCCCATCCTTTAAGCGACTGGCAATAAGCAAGTGCTCGCGTTTTCGCTTCTTTCTGATCACAAATACCTCCCTGCAATTTGATTTGCATAATAGAGGGCATCTCTATCATTGATGTTAAAAAACTGGTCCCGCACGGAGCCAAATCTTTCTAATTCGGGTTCTGGAATAACAACAGCCTTCAATTCTTCAAAAATCCGAATAAGCTTTAAATGATCTACACGCAGACAATTCGTAAAAACTGGAAGAGCTGTTCGATGATATACAGCACACAATGGCTGTAAAACGGAATCCACTTCAGGTACAACCGCATTATTATCGCCCAATTTTTTCACCATATATTGTACCAAATCCATATTAATAAATGGCATATCACAACCTAGTACAAAGATTGTATCGTACTGGGCATGCACCAAACCAGAGTGGATTCCACTCACGGGTCCTCTGTAAGGAAAAATATCTGTATATACACTTGCTGCCAGGCCTTCAAAAAGATGCGGTTCGTTACTGATTATTATGGTTTCATCAAAATACGGCTCAAATTTTTCAATCAAAGCATTAATCAATGGCTTCCCTAAAATATGTACAAAAGCCTTATTGCTCTTCATACGAGAACTTTTTCCACCGGCCAGAATGACGCCACTCACTTTCATTTCAATCACCCCTGGTTCTGTAAATGATTTTGGAAACCGCAAGGGTCGCAGCTGCTAGTTTAATAACATCTCAACAATTATCCAGATATAATAACCCTTTTGAGAGAAAATAGTACAAAAAAGACTGTCAAATGACAGCCTAATAACGCCTGCTTCATCCACCTGCATCACCCGACCTAGGAGACCTAGATCCCCCACAATCGTTTGAACTACCTGGTGATGCTGATTTCGATGTACTAAAAGCAGATAATAATTGCTTAACTTCTGAAGATCCACATTCCGGACACTTCACCTGATATTTTTGCGCATTTGATATCATAAGATCAAAGTTTTTACCACATTGCCTACAGGCAAATTCAAAAATAGGCATCTTTAATCTCCTAAACCAGAAACTCTATTCCTGTTCCTGGTTGTCCAAATACTCCTGAACTTCCACTTCTTTAACATTTTCCTTAGCTTCTTTTATAGAAAGTCCAATCCGTTTTTCTTCTGGATCAATTGAAAGAATCTTCACACTGACTTTTTCGTCTACACTGACTACATCCTGTGGTTTTTCCACTCTGCGATCAGCCAGTTGAGAGATATGTACCAGACCATCTACTCCTGGTTCAATCTCGACAAAAGCTCCAAATGGTGCAATTCTCACAACGGTTCCTTCTATAACATCGCCTTCTTGATATTTCTCCACAACAATTTCCCATGGGCTCTTTAACAATTTTTTACGGCTTAGGGAAACACGCTGTTTTTCACGGTCTAATGCCAGAATATAGACTTGAATTTCGTCTCCCTCTGACACTACACTGGACGGATGATCAATTCTGACATGATCCATCTCTGAAACATGCAATAAACCTTCAAAGCCTCCCAGATCAATAAAAGCACCATAGTCTACAATACGTTTTACATGTCCCGTAACAACCTGACCCTCATCAATCTGAGCCCAGAATTCTTCTTTCAGTTTACCCTTCTCTGCTTCCACAAGTTCTTTACGGGAAACAACGATCTGAGAACCACGCTTTTTATTGCGATTAAATTCTATTATTTTAAAGGAGAATTCTTTTCCCACATATTCTTCCAGATTCTTTACATAGCCGTCTTCAACATGCGATGCCGGCAAAAATGCAACGATTCCAATGTCAACCAGCAATCCACCTTTTACTGCACCGACTACGGTACCTTCAACCACATTTCCGCCCTGATATTGAACCTCCAATTGATCCATAACTTTCTTGCTGTCAACTTTCTTCTTAGAAAGCAAAATGGTGCCATCATCATCCCATTTTAATACCAGAACTTCGATCTCGTCACCCACTGAAACCAATTCTTTTGCAGATTGAACATCCTTGACTGATAGTTCCCTTAAGGGAATGATACCTTCTGATTTCCCTCCCACATCGACCATGACTTCATCATCAAGGACCTGAATAACCGTACCCTTGACTACATCACCTCTACTTGGGGATGCCAGATCAGCCATTTCGGCTTCCATCTTAGCAAAACTTTCTTCATTAGCAGTGGTTTCCGTTACAGTTTCTTCTGCTACAGCGGTTTCTGTTACGGTGGTTTCCGTGGTTTGCTCCTGGGGAGCACCGTCTTCAAACTGCGTCATCTTTCCAATTACCTCCTTAATAATCCAATCCGGGGTTGAAGCACCTGCAGTAATCCCTAACCGGGCAACTCCTTTAAAGTCCTCATCATTCAGATCCCGGGCAGTTTCTATTTGCAGTGTTTTCACACCGGTGGTTAAGCATCTCATGGTTAATGTCCTGGTATTAGAACTGGATTTATCTCCTATCACCAGCATCATATCAACTTCTTCACACAAAGCCAATGCAGCCTGCTGTCTATGCCTGCTGGCTGGACAAATGGTGTGAAAAACTCTTACCTCCTGCGCCTTTGGCAACAGAGCATTTACTATTTTTTGATAGTCTTCTTCGTTTTTTGTAGTTTGGGAAATGATTCCTAGTTTCTGAACCTGTTTTAATTCGTGAGTTTCATCAACATTAGCAATAACAATGGCCCTATTGTCATACCATCCCTGAATTCCTTTGACCTCGGGATGATTTTGATCACCAAAAACAATTACCTCATAACCTTCACCTCGTAACATTTGAGCCAGATCATGCACCCTTTTAACCAGCGGACAGGTGGCATCTTTTAGCCCGCAGCCTTTTTCTTCCACTTCACGAATTATCTCAGGACCAACTCCATGACTTCTTATTATAATCCCTCCGCTATCTATTTCAGATAACTGGTTAATGGGATCAATACCATATTCTCGAAAATGCTGTATTACTGCTTCATTGTGCACCAGCGGTCCCAGTGTATACCATTTTTCGGATTCACTAGCCGCTTCTTCAGCTATTTTAAAAGCTCTTTTTACACCATTACAGAATCCAGCATGTTCCGCAACCAATACCTTCAAAGGAAAAACACCACACAATTATACTTATTCCTTACTTTTGTTACTAAATCCTTCTTTATTTAGACAAAAGCAAATTAATTTTTAACATAATTTCTTCACTTAAATTGCTCATTTCAGCAGAGGAGACTTTTTTTTGCATTCCTTCTGCTGTCAGAATTGGTTCTCCCACAATGACCCGAAGAGGGCGAAACCATCCAAAGGGAAATCTGCAATCTGTACCAACACAGGCAACTGGAACAATTGGTGCCCCTGATTTCAATGCTAACATAGCCACACCCAACTGGGGTTTTAAATCCTCGCCGGTCTTATTTCTTGCTCCTTCAGGAAATATTCCTAATACATTCCCCTGCTGAAGTCGCTCCAGAGCAGTACGTATGGCTTTTCGGTCAGCTGCTCCCCTTTTCACAGGAAAAGCATTTAACTTTAATAATAATGTACCCAAAAGCTGATTGTTAAATAACTCTGCCTTTCCCATAAAATGAACCGGTCTGTTAATCATCAGTCCAACAACAATGGGATCCCAGTTACTCACATGATTAGCTGCTATGATCACAGGTCCTTCTGCCGGAAGATTTTCTATTCCTTCGGACGACAATCCCATTATACGAAAAATAAACCTTCCTACAAGATATACCACCCTATACAACATGCCTATCATCCTCAATAATGGCAAGCATAAGCGTCAAGACTTCTTTAATGGTAATATCAGTGGTATCTATGACAATGGACTCGGGCAAGATTTTCAATGCACCAATTTCCCTCTCTGCATCCATTAAATCACGTTTGTTTATGTCGTCCGTGATTTTTTGCTCATTAATGGTAAAGCCTTTACTTTTCATTTCTTCAATTCTTCTTTTTGCTCGCTCTGCCAGGCTGGCTGTAATGAAAAACTTATAATCAGCATCAGGGAGAACTTGTTCACCTATGTCTCGTCCATCCATGATTACATTCCCCTCGGCAGCCATTTTCTTTTGTTTGCTTACCATAATACCTCTCACCTGAGGGTTTAATGCTATTTGGGAAACAAGCGCGCTTACTTCAGGGGTACGAATCGCTTCAGTAACATCCTGTCCGTCTAAAATAACCTTCTGACCAGCAGGAGTTTGTTCGAAATGAATTGATGTGGAATTGGATAGTTTATAGATCGAATGGGTATCATCTATAGAGATATCAGAATTCATAGCTTTCCATGTCAAAGCTCTGTACATGGCACTAGTATCAACATATATAAACTCAAGTTGCTGAGCAATCAACCGGGCAATTGTACTCTTTCCTGCCCCTGCGGGACCGTCAATAGCTATCTTCATTATACAACCTACCTTGCAATATTCTAATACATTTTAGCACAATGACCTCTTATGTAAAAGCTAAGTTATAAAATGCTGCACTATTTTCCTAAATAAAAAAAATCACTGATACTACTTGCACAACCATGAATATCAAACATCATAAAGAGAATAATAGCAACTGCTGCCAATCCAATTAGATTATTTTTATTCATTTGCCTTTTTATCTCACTGTCTTGCTGGGACATTTCCTTTTTGTTTCGCACCTTATGATTTCGCAAGTGATCTCCTCCAGAGTATTAACCATATCCATAATTTACAGTAATACCGTAACATAAAGCTTGTGAAAATTCCACAAATTAGATAATCTATTATATATAAATTGGAGGAGCTGGTGATTTTGCAAGATTTTGAAGGTTTTCAACTCGAATTCATTAGAGAGGAAAAGCATCTTATGCTTCCTCTGGTCAGTTCTATTCTCGTAACGCAAACCCTTTATGATGTTCTATTTCAATATGTTATTACACAAGAGAAAGAGCAAAAGCTCTTAGCCTTTATCCATCAACTGGAAACCCACATAAAGAGCAAATCTAGGGCACCCTTTTCAAAACCTATTGAGGACCTGGTCTTCCTTGATGACGGTTTACAGGAATTAAAACTTTTGAACTGGATGGAGATACCTGTATCAATTTTCCGGATCAACCCGTGTGGGAAAAATCAGGATCTTTCAAGCATAGAAGATTTTATTACTATGCTTGAAAAACTGATGAACTGCAGTGCATTACAAAACGATAACATCATCTACGTATACCCCAGTAATTTAGTTAGATAGTAAACATCCCAGGGCTAACTTTGAAGTATTACAATTATTCATACAATTCGCAAAAAAGCCTCCGCGATCAAACGGAGGTTTTTTTAAGTCAATCAGATTTGGTTATTAATCCTCCATGTCTGCAGGTCACAACCACCGATGAAAATTGGTTAGGGGTTAGGGGTTAGGGGTTAGGGGTTAGGGGTCAGTCGCTATGCACCTAGCATTGCCCTTACCCCTCACCCCTGACCCCTTACAAAAAAATCTGCGTCTATTAAAAAGCTATTTTCTAATTAACCACCCATGTCTGCACGACACAACCACCGATGAAAATCAGTGTGTAACCGGGGAAGGAAACGATTTTAACGCTGATATACGCTGATTACCGCAGATGAACGCTGTTTTATATATTATAAAAAAGAACAGCGTAAATCAGCGGTAATCAGCGAACATCAGCGTTTTCGGTTCCTATTTTCTAATTAATAAGCAAGTAAAACCTCTCGCATCAATTTAGCTCCAAGAATAGAGGTATTGTCTGCCTGATCATAAGGAGGCGAGATTTCCACCATATCGAAGCCAACGACGTTTGCCGAGGCCAGTCGGTGCAAGGTAGTCAGCAATTCCTTTGAACTGATTCCCCCTGCTTCTGTGGTACCTGTTCCCGGAGCAAAAGCTGGGTCCAGTACGTCAATATCAAGGGTAATATACAGTGGCCTGGAGCCAATCTTTTCTAATACTTCATCAACCACCAATGCCACCTGGTCCACATAGAGGTTACTATGCAGTGCACCGTACTGAAACTCTTCTTTCGTACCTGAACGAATTCCCAGTTGGAATAAATTCTTCCCTCCAATAACCTTCATAACCTGCCGCATAACTGTTGCGTGTGAAAGTTCTTCCCCCAGATAATCGGTACGCAAATCAGCATGGGCGTCCAGTTGCAGAACACAAAGATCAGCGTACTTCTCCTTATATGCGCGAACCATGGGAAGCGTCACCAGATGTTCCCCACCTATAGAAAAGATTTTCTTGCCCTCTGCAAGGAACCCACGGGCAACCTGCTCCATGCGCTCCAGACTGGCATAAATGTTACCAAAAGGAATCACCACATCTCCGGCATCATAAAACAGGATGTCCTCCAGTGATTTATCCTGATAAATGCTGTATTCTTCTACCGCTTCAGACACCTCACGCACTCTGTAAGGGGCATGACGGGTACCCGGACGAAAACTGGTGGTAGAATCCATCGGCAACCCCAGTAATACCTTTTCACAGCTCTCCAGATCATCCGTGCACCCCATAAAAAACGCCTTGCGTTCAAGATATTGTAATGTTGTATTATCCATGCCTCTCCTACTCAACAATCTTTTTCACAAAGTTCGGCAGCATAAAAGCAGCCTGATGTACCTGGTGGTTATAGTATTTCAATTCGCGAACACTGTTGTTTACAATTTTTTCAGGATCATATTTTTTAGAGCCTACTGCAAAACTCCACACTCCACTCGGGTACGTGGGGATGTTTGCCAGATACAGTTTAGTCATCGGGAACACGGATTGAATGCCGCCATGAGCCATCTTGATAACGTCTTCATTGAAAAATGGTGATTCACTCTGTGCGACCAGCATACCGTCCTCTTTTAGTGCCTCAAAACAATCCTGATAAAACTCTTTTGAGAACAGTTGAACAGCAGGTCCAACCGGTTCGGTTGAATCAATAATAATCACATCAAACTGATCTTTCCGGTCTTGAATATACTTAATCCCATCATCTACAATAATCTCTGCCCCAGGTTCTTCAAAGCCTGCAGCCAACTCGGGGAAAAAATCACGAGAAGCCCGGATTACACGATCATCAATTTCTACAAGCGTTCCTTTTTCAACCAGCGGGTGCCGAAGGACTTCCCGCAGAGCACCGCCATCTCCTCCCCCAATAATAAGCACATTCCGAGGTGATGGGTGCGCATTCAACGCAACCTGGGTAATCATTTCATGATATACAAATTCGTCTTTTTCTGTGGTCATCACCATGCCATCAAGGAAAAGCATACGCCCGAATTGTTCCGTACACACAACGGACAGATGCTGAAACGGTGTTTGTTCCGTTCTTAACGTTTCAGTCGTTTTACAGGAAAAACCCAGGGACGGTGTCTGATATTCTGTAACCCAAAGCTCCAATGATTCAGCCTCCTCTGTTTTTTCTATTTATTCGTTGTATCTTAATACCATAACGGCACAGCGGCAAATGCACAGCCAATGTTTTCTACAACATGTTCGCAGGCTGCAATTTTAATTTCATCCAATTCCAGATTTCTCATACGGAAAGCTTCTTCGACCATTTTCCTAACCTGTTCTTCCGCTTCCGCTTTGCTGCATTTTCCTTCAAACTCCATAATAACCCCAAAACTATTTTTTTTAATGCCTACCCCAACAGCAGCAGCAATGGTAGTTCCTTTTTCATCACTGGTAATGGTTCCATAGGCTATGGGCAGTAAAGATCCCGGCGGTATAACCATATCAGGCTCATATTCACAACCCGGAGGTAAGATGCTACTGACTCGTAACAGATTCGTATTTCCTACTCTTGCCTTTAATAATGCGCCATCAAAAGCAGTTAGCGCGGTTTGTCCTTCACATGAAGCAGCGGTCGTAAAATATTTTTTTGGTAATGGTAACACAATAGACACCTCCAGATATAATTTATGAATTGGGCAATAGAACTATTATATACAAATTATATACAAATCATATACAAAAATAAATCACATAATTTCAACAGGACCATAAAAGAAAAAGCTTTCGCTCATCCTCTAATGATGGCGGAAGCTGCAGTTACACTTTTAATACATTCTTTCTTAGTACGTAGCCTACACTTTTTGCGGTGGTTCCTCCAGTCTCTTGACGAATTCCAAAAACGCATTTACCGATTTACGCCTGACCTTCTGACTTGGATAAATAACATAAAATGATCTTTTGGCCGATGGTTCATCCAATTTAATATCACGAAGGCGCGTATGATTTTCATGCCTGCGTATTGCCCACTTAGAAACAATTGATATCCCAACACCAGATTCTACCATTGCAAGAACCGCTTCCGTACTTCCAGCTTCCATATAAATATTCAGGTCTTCATTCCTGATACCACGAGATTGCAGCAGATCTTCAACAGCTTTGCGTGTACCAGATCCCTTTTCGCGAAAGATCCATTTTTCTGACAACAGGTCGGATAGAGTTGTGCTGTTGGCCTTTGCAAGACGATGGTTTTCCGGAACAACAACCACCAGTTCATCTTCCAGCCATTGAAATCCTTCAACTTTCCGATTGTTAATCCACCCACCTACAATACCAATATCTAGTTCTCTATCAGCTATTTTATTAAATACTTTTTCAGTATCGGATATATCCAAACTAATGGATATACTGCTGTGTTTATCTTTAAACTTTTTCACAATGGACGGTAAAATATATTGACCTGGTATCGTACTGGCCCCCAGAAATAATTTCCCTTTACTGCTCTCAGACATCTCCCCCATAGCCTTTTCGGTTTTATCCATCGCTTTTATGATTTCCCGTGCACATTGATACAGCGTTTCTCCGGCTTCTGTGGGTTTTAGCTTTCGTCCTGACCGTTCCAGTAGTAATACCCCATAGATATCCTCCAGGCTTTGAATTTGCTTTGTCACAGCAGGCTGTGAAATCCCAAAATCTTCTGCAGTCCGAGATAGATTTTGGGTTTCAACAACTCGCACATAGGTCTTAAACAGATTTAAATTCATGTTAAAACCGCCCATTCATTATTATCTTAAAAAGCCTTCCAAAATCGCTTCTATCGCTTCTTTTTCAGTTAGACCCAGGGACATTAATTTGATCAACTGTTCTCCAGCTATTTTTCCAATGGCGGCTTCATGCGTCAGCACCGCATCAGCGTCTTCAGCCTGAAGTTCGGGAATAGATTGTATTCTGGCACGATCCATAATAATCGCATCACACTCAACATGTCCCATACAAGCAGTTTTACCAATTAATGCTGCACGAAACAGCTGAAAGGAATTTCCCTGGGCTACCGAACGAGAAAGAATCTGAGCAGTCCCATCCTTCCCCTCAATGGAGATCTTGATATCCGAATGAGCCTTTTGACCCCCCTGGGTCAGCAAACGTTCAATAATCTTCAAATTTCCTTTTTCATGAACATGTGCAACCGTAGAGCGATCAGTATCATCCACGCCTTTTATTTGAACCATTTCCAGTTCGGCAGAAGCGTCTTTTTCAATCGTTATGATCGTAGATGGATTAAGCACATTCTTTCCGTCTCCTGCTCCCTCGCCATAATGTTTTTCTACATACTTTAATCTTGCACCCTGTCGCACAATAATTTCGTGTATACCATCATGTCGCGAGGTTGCATGACTTGAATTATGAATGCCACAACCAGCAACAATGGTAATATCTGAATCTTCCCCAATGATAAATGTATTGTATACCTTGTCGTTAAAGCCCGGTTGCGTGAGAATAACCGGTACATGCACGGATTCATTGATTGTTCCAGGTTTCACCTCGACGGTAAGTCCCGGATTATCTATTTGAGAATGAATCATAATGTTGGGTGAGGAATGTCTCACAATCGCCTCACCATTGCTGCGAATGTTTACGGCTCCTTTCGGAAGTTCGTTGATATCACTTACAGCCCGCAATAGATCCAAATCTATTCTATTTAAATTCATACTGCATATCTCCCTGACACTGTCTGCGTATTTTACATTCAATATCGTCTTTGATTAGGTGCCATATCTCGTCAGCGGTACCTTTCCCGGTTATCACCCCATCGTCAATGACAATAATTTCATCACAAATGGGCAAAATGTTTTCATTATGGCTAATTACAATGGCTAATTTATCGGGGTTTTTCTTATAGCCATCCACAATCAAAGCAATTAACTTCTGAATCGTCCACAGATCAACCCCCGCTTCCGGTTCGTCAAAGATACTTACTTTAGTATCTCTTAGAAGTAATTGCGCAACTTCAATCCGCTTTATTTCTCCCCCACTTAGTCCAGGTCCCAGGTCTCGATCAAAATAATCCTCCGGGCATAACCCAACTGCCCGCATTTGACCTCTTATTGCCATGGATTCACTATCGGGTGCGGCAATATCCAGAACATCTTTAACAGTTAGCCCTTTGAATCTAGTGGGCTGTTGAAACGCATACCCTATTCCCTGTCTGGCTCTTTCTGTAAGTGACAACTCACTTATATCCAGTCCGTCCAAATAGATACGCCCCTGTGTCTGCTGATAGATGCCCATGATTACTTTGGCCAGAGATGTTTTTCCACCTCCATTGGGACCGGTAACACCATAGAGTTTTCCCGTTTCAAATTCCAGGTTCACACCTCGAAGAATCTCTTTGTTTTCACCATTCCCATCGGTAACCTGCATCCACACATCTTCAAGTTTTAGCATAAATAACCTCCAAAATATCACGGTTCTTAAATTCTACCATAGCCTTTATTGTTTATGTCTAATAATGTCATTTTAATATTCATAATCACATTACAAGACACATTGTATCCCTAATTTTCATCGTTTAATATTTTAATCCATATTCCCATCACTCACAAGTTGTTTTCGTATTAACATTTTTTATTTTGCTTCCACATCCAGGGCTGCTGCTACACCGCGTCCCAGGGCAACCTGAGATTGCCCAACTTTTATCAGTAATGGACCTCTAAAGGGATGTCTTGCAATAAGTTCGATTTGTACACCAGGCATAATTCCCATCTCAAACATTTTCCTTTGGAAATTACCACCTTTAAGAATTGAAGATATCTGTGCCTTATCTCCAGGTTTCATTTCAATTAATTTCATGTAAATCACTCCTCGTTCCCATGCAACAAATGTGATCATCAATCTACATGGGCAAAATAATATTAAGTATAATTCCTACAGTAAAAGAAGTGGCAAAACCCATCCCAAGAATCTTCAAAAGACTTTTCATTCCCAGTTCCCGTACTGTCATAACCATAACTGGCAGACATGGAAGAGATAAACCAATCATCGTAATAGCAATCGTTGCCTCCCGTGGTGTAAGCGGTAAGTTCAATAACACGAGCGGCGCAAGATATCTTTGGAAAATGGTAATCAAAACAGCCACAAAAGCTTCTGCCTGTATGCCAAATAGTAACCGCGTAATATGTTCCAGGGAAGCAAACACTTCAAGCAATCCTGATTCCATTAAAGCTCGAATGACAATGCTCATAAGCAGCAAAAGTGGTAAAACCTCCGAAAAGAATCCAGAAAATCGGATTTTGACTTTGTTCCATACATTCTTTGCCTGCGGCACACGCAGCGGAGGCAGTTCATAGATAAAAACTTCTTCCTGTGGCATCATTCGGCTCAGCAAAAGTCCCAAAACAACCATCACTACGAGCATTGACACTACCATGACCAATAATGAAGCATGAAATTCGGCAATAACCATCGCCATGATTCCTATCGTTGCAGCACACGGTATAACAATGCTTAGTATCGTAGTAATAATAAATCGTTGTGAATCATTAGGCAATAGTCGGGTGGCTATAACTGCCGGAGTCCGACAACCAAATCCCAGTGATAAAGGAATAATAGCCTGCCCAGAGACCCCAAAAAAACGTCCAACCCTTTCCAGGGCTACAGAATACCGAGGTAACAATCCAGTATCCTCGACCATCGCCATCAATAAACTGACCATAATCATGGCCGGCATAATAATCGTAAAAGGAATAATCAAACCCTCCGGCACAGCCTTGGATAATACAACTGCAATCATGCCAGATGGAAGTATCGCAAGCAAGGTTTGTTCAATCCACAGACTAACGGGCTCTAACAGAGCATTAAGAGGGCCTTCGCTAAGCCCAATAAACTGAAGAAGGATGATAAATCCCAGATACGCAATCCCTAACAATAAAATGGTACCCAAAATTGGTTGGTCAACAAACTTTTCCACTTTATTCAACCAGGGTTTTGGTTCTGCAGTAATTATTGATATTACTCTACCGGAGGTTTGCTTGGCTTTTTGAGCCCGCTCATAATCAGCATCTGTAAGACAGGGTTCCACACGAAGTGAACAGGCTTTGCAATTCCCCTTGCAAATCCATCCATCTTCCAAAATAATTTGTTTTCCCTTCGGCCCACCCTCATCTTTTGATAATGAACTAAAAGCCTCATTTTTCATAAGGCTTAGAAACGTCTCTTTGCCTTCGCCAGTTGCAGCTGAAAAAGGAATAACATAACATTTCAATAATGAAGATAGTTCTTGGGCATTGATCTGTATTCCTTTTTCATTTAATCGATCCACCTGATTGATAATAAGCAGCAATGGTATATCCAGATCCAACAGTTCATAACTGAGCACTAAATTGCGTTCCAAATTCGTCGCATCTACGATTTGAATCATCAGATCAATATCCCTATGCGATAAAAGATTTCGCGTGATTTCTGATTCCTTTGTATCCGAATATAAAGAATAAATCCCGGGAGAATCAAAAAATTCAATAGAACGACTTTCCAATGACAACTGCGCTTTCTCAATCTCCAGAGATGTTCCTACATAATTAGACGCAAACAATTGGCTTCCGGTAATTGTATTTAAAACCGAACTTTTCCCAACATTAGGATTTCCTACAACAGCAATTTTCAAGATTAACACCTCAACGTCTTTTTGCGAATATTAATAATCATTATCATTTAATAAGAAAATAAGCCCTATTTATTTGACATATCTTCAATCTCTTTTTCTTTTGCGCATTTCGGACAATACGCATAAATAGTTAACTGATGATCAATCACCTCATACCCCTGGTCCTCTAAGTGCTTTTCGACCTGAAAAAGAAAGTCTTGTTCCACCTCTGTGATTTTACCACAGTTCGGACAGATAACATGGTGGTGCTGATGACAATGTTGGTCAGAGAGTTCATATCTATACTTTCCTTCATCAAAGGTCGTTTTGTATAAGATATCCAGTGACGAGAAGCATTCCAACGACCTATACACCGTTGCGATTCCTATATTGGGCATCTTTTCTCGCGCAGCCATCAAAACCTCTTCAGCAGTCAAGTGTTGACCCCGGTTATCCTTCATTACTTCTAAAACCGCTTTCCTTTGCCCTGTCAGACGATAGTTGGCTTTCTCCAGCCTTTCCATAATTTCATTTTCCATCATATACACCTCTATATCATTGATAATAATTATCAATTTCATTATAAGTGAGACCTGTAAAAATCACAACTGTTTTTTAGATTAACCCACCATGGCCACCAATAAAAATGGGGGAACAAACGGAGGCAGGAACGATTTTAACACTGATTACCGCTGAAAATAAGTGAGAAGTTAGGAGTCAGGCGCTATGCGCCAAGCATTGCCCTTACTCCTCACCCCTGACCACTTACAAAAAAAGTCTGCGTCTATTCTAATTAACCCACTTCAACGTTCCAACTGTCCAACTAACCAACTTTCCAACTAATAATTCCTTTTATACTCAACCTATTTTCTAATTAACCATCTTTTAATTGTCACAAGAATCATTACTGCCATCAACATGAACAATGCTTGTAGCAAATAGGGTATGATTCAGGTGTTTTTCTACCGCTTTTGCAATATCATGCGCATGCATCACACTTAGATTTTGGTTTACCTCAATATGGATTGAGATTTCTTTTTTGGCTCCATAATCATGTACACTGATATCATGTACATCCATAACACCTTCTATCGAACGAGCTAAACCATAAATGATTTGTATCTCTTCTTCATCTATTTCGCCAATTAATTTTGAACTGGAATCCATAAAAATTTCAAACCCTGTATAAATGATGAGTGCAGATACCACAAATCCCAGGATGGCATCCACCTTGAAATAACCGTATTTAGAAGCAACAATCGCAATCGCCACCATGATCGAAGCAAATGCATCGGTTCGATGATGCCACGCGTCTGCAACCAGCGTTGAAGAATTAATTCGTTGACCAAGATCAGTCGATATTCGTGACATTATTTCCTTAATGAGTCCCGCTACAACCATCAGACCGGCGACAAAAAGGCTTCCCTTCACAGGGGTATTCGCAAGTAATCGTTCATAGGAACTCATACCAAATTTAATTCCCACACCGATCAACATCAGTGAAATCATCAATGTAGCAATAAATTCAATACGTCCATGACCATGAGGATGTTTTTCATCCGCGGGTATCCCCGAGAGTTTAAAACCCAGAATGACTACAAAAGAAGTTAATACATCTGATGCGGTATGAACCGCATCTGCGATCAGGGAAATACTATTTAGCATAAATCCAAAAACAAACTTAATAATGGCCAGTATAACATTCCCTATTATACTGATCCATGCTTCCAGGAACGCATACTTCATGCGTATCGTAGGGTTAAAGCGTTCATCTCCCTCCGGCAGTTTCATCGTATGCCGAATGAGAAAATCAGTAAACGATCCAATAAACGAGTTCATAAACCATCACTTCCTTATGTAATAGTATCTTCTTTATCCTATGAACCATCACCAATATATAGAAACTTTGTCTTGCCATTAAACTTCACAACAGGTTTCACTTCATGCCGTTCATCGCATCGTGCCACTAGACTGTCCTCCGTTGTCAAAAGAAGGTTTTCCCTTATTCGTTCTACATTGGTAATATTCAGCTTGATAATAGTATAAAAAAATTACCGTTGAACTGCAATTTATCATTGTAGTCCCACGGTAATCCGCTGCCCTTCAGGGCCCAGCTATTGCCTGACTGAATCATATTAATTTTAAATAGTGTACTATAGGATAACAATATTTTCAAGTACTTTTTCAATAAATAAGGGGACACTTTCATGTTGGGCGTCCCCTCTGCTACCTCTTATCAGCTAACGTTTTTATGTTTATTAAGCGTCTCCATAAACTCATCAAAAAGATAAGCCGAATCCTGTGGTCCCGGAGAGGCTTCCGGATGAAATTGAACGGACATCAGGGGAAGTGTCTCATGGGATAGACCTTCAACTGTTCCATCGTTCAAATTCTTGAACCGAATCTGTACATCTGTTAAAAGAATGGAGCTTTCATCGACTGCATATCCATGATTTTGCGAACTAATGATGAGTCTTCCCGTTTGGAAATCTTTCACCGTATGGTTGCCGCCTCTGTGACCAAAATCCAGTTTATAGGTTCTTCCTCCCAGCGCAAGCGCCAGCAGTTGATGTCCAAGACAGATCCCAAACAGTGGGACCAGATCAAGCATTTTTCGCAGTTCTCTGACGGCATAGTCACAGGACTCCGGATTGCCGGGTCCGTTTGATAATACGACC
>JAYEHK010000145.1:0-10398 GCA_034659475.1 Bacillota bacterium
TTAGGCGACCAGATTGCGTTGTTTTCCCGTTTATTGCCTGTCGCTCCGATGTTATTCTGTCGCTGGATGCCGTTTCTTTCGGAAAAACAATGTGTTGTTTCTGCCGCCGGTAATTTGTCGTTCAACACCGTGGGGCACCGGATCTTATCGTGGAGATATTATCGCAGTCTACTGCAAAGAAGGACCTAAACGAAAAATACAATCTCTATGAACGGTGTGGGGTGAAGGAATATTGGGTTGTTTTCCCATTGGATCAGATGCTGGATGTGTATCTTCTTGACGAGAACGGTAAGTATCAGAAGGATGCCAGTTATGAAAAGGATGAGTTTGTTAGTACGAGCCTTTTTGAGGATCTAAGGATAGATTTGAATTTAATGTTTTGACTGCCAGGCACTTAACTTCTAAGGAGGCAAAGGGTAGTGGAAGTTGATGATGTGGAAATTTTGGTTTAGGTGGATTTTATTTGGTTAGGAACCCCGGTGCCAGGCACTTAACTTATTCAATGTAAATTGCTGGATACTAGAGTTTGTGCTAATATAATGGCATAAAGCGAAACGGGAGGGGACAACTGATGGGTGATGAGGATATTCGCTGGGAGCAGCGGTTTAGCAACTATCAGAAGGCATTACTGCAGCTTAAAGAGGCAGTGGATTTAATGAAAACAAGAAACCTCTCGAACCTCGAAAAGCAGGGGATGATTCAGGCTTTTGAATATACTCATGAATTGGCGTGGAAAACGTTGAAAGATTTTTTGAAAAGCAAAGGTAATAACGAGATATATGGATCGAGAGACGCTGCCAGAGAGGCCTTCCAGTTGGGCCTTATTGAGGATGGAGAGATCTGGATGAAGATGATTCAGAGCAGGAATCTGACAAGTCATGTGTATAATGAAAAAACTGCAGAGGAAATGATTGGGTTAATCAGTGAGCCGTATTTTAAAGCCTTTTATCAACTGCAAAGCAAACTGAATGAGCTCCGTAAGAAAGAGGATTAACATGATGCGATTTGGATTAACGCAGGATACATTAAAGCAGATTATCAATGTTATTGCCCAAAATTCAAAGGTTGAAGAAGTTACCCTTTTTGGATCTAGAGCCATGGGGAATTATAAAAATGGTTCGGACATTGATCTGGCATTAAAAGGTGAAGATTTAGATATGGATGATTTGCTAGAAATGGGTGTAATCCTAGATGAGCTTGATTTACCATATCACGTTGATTTATTGGTGTTAGAAAAGATTGAGAATAGAGAGCTGATTGATCATATCAGCCGAGTTGGAGAAAAAATCTTTTGCAGATAAGCCATACAATAGGACTATTGGGTACCATTTGTGTGAACTTATCGATTGAGTTAACCGAACACTCTTTGCTACTATGGTAGTGGGGGAGTGTTTTGTTATGGTGAGGAGGCAGAGGGTAGTGGAAGTTGATGATGTGGAATTTTTGGTTTAGGTGGGTTTTATTTGGCTATAATGAAATAACAATAAGGGTAGCGTGTATACTATTTTATTTTAGTTGACAAAATGAAATAACAATGCTACTTTTTGATTGTAATTTCATTTTAGCGAGGAGTGAGGAGCGTGAACACTCGAGCGGGAGAATATAAGACGAATATGACAGGTGAGCTTCAATATAAGGCATTTTTACTAAAACCATTACCGCCCAATCCACCAATTGAACTTGATGAGGAGGCTGTTAATTTACTTTCTAAGGCAAACCGAAGCATTGGAATCTTAGAGGGCGTTTCAAGACAGATACCTAATGTTGAGCTGTTTGTTTCAATGTATGTAAGAAAGGAAGCACTTCTGTCTTCTCAAATTGAAGGTACCCAAGCAACACTCGATGATATCCTAGACCCTCACATCGAAGAAAATACGAATCGTAATGTAGCAGATGTTATCAACTATATCAAAGCTTCACAATATGCCTTAACTCGACTTAATGATCTGCCGATATGTAATCGATTGTTAAAGGGACCGAATGTGGGGTCAGGACCGAAGGACATGGGGACAGAAACTTTGTCCAATTGAGTGGATGGTGAATTTATTAAGTAATAAAACACCCACGGCTAGAATAATAGCAGTGGGTGTTTTTTATCGGGATACGACCCAGGGTGGGTGCTGTGGCCGTTATTCTTTGTCTACATAGATGCTGTGTTCCATAGATGATTTGACCAGGTTGTAGTTATAGATACACTCCGATAGTTCGGCCTGTGCCTTCAAAAGATCATTAGAAGCTTCGTGGACTTCATCTAAGGTCGCATATCCGACTTCATAACTTGATGTTTTTAAACGATAGGCTTCCTGTCTGATTTCAACGGCTTTTAGTTCGAAATTGTATTGCTCCTGCAGGGAAAGAGAATCCAGATAATAAGTGGTGGCTAACGCCATTACCTCGTCGTGGGTTTTCTGCAGCTGCAGTTTTGCACCGTACATGTCCTGTTTGGCCTGGCGGGTATCCCAGTAGTTGTCTCCGTAGTATCCAAACCAAAAGTCGTAAATCCACGTGGCCATCTCGGACTGATCTCTGGCTTCGATGATGTTCATGTCTTTTTCATCGGTCTCCTTCAGGATAGTAAGTAAGTCGAAAGATTCAGGCGTAAAGGTAAAAATACCTTCCAGACGAAGTGGTGTATTTAAGTCCAGACCGATAACTTTATTGAGTGCGATCATGTTCTTGCGGGTATCGTTTTGCGCGGCAGTGAGTTTTGCCTGCATACCCAATTTAGTGGCCTCGGCTTTCATGACATCAATTTTGGCAGCTGTACCCGCTTTTAACTGACTGTTGGCAATACTTAAAAGCTCATCCGCTCTGTCCAGACTGTTCTGGGAGATGAGTTCATTTTCCTGTGCCTTTAACAGGTCATAATAGGCGGACTCGGTTTTAACCTTTACACCGTTGATAGCGATGTTATATACCTTTTCGGCCTGTTCATCTTGGCGTTCTGCCAGGCGGGGTAATAGATACTGGGCTTCTTTAGCGGTGTAGGTGGAAAAAGGTGCTTCGAGTTTTGCTTTCATAGCTGGAGGAAGAGGGGCTGAGGAGATTTTGTTTTGCGTGTCTTTAATCTTCTTGGAAGCACTTTGGGCATGTTTGCTATCGATGCCTTTTTTATCTCGGTTTACATCTGCCAGTCCAACATCAGGATTGTTCTCTATGGCTAGGTCGATTGCATCCTGCAGGCTAAGGGCTCGTTCTGCAGGAATGAGGACTTCTGAGGCTGCGGGGAGGGTGACTTCTGTTGTTTCCGCAGCAGCGTCCTCTGCTAGACAAGGCAGAAGACTGGATTGACAAAATATCATTGTAGATAATGCCAGGGCGATTAATTGTTTACGATTTTTAAGCATTTGCTCATCTCCTATATTATAATTGCTGCGTTGAATTCGAATTTAATCAATTAAACCAACGAATCGGTCTTCTGTTTGAAATTAAACCCTTCTGGGCAGATCTGCACCACTGTTAACGCTTAACCCTTTACCCGTTGCAGGCTTTTGGTCTTTGCGAAACATGAATGCCAGGAAGATAAATAACAGGGTCATTATGACCAGGCCCGTAATGGAAGGCCACAGATCCTGCATCCCCAGATTTTTCACGGTTGCATTTCGGAACGTGGGAGCCATCCAGGTAAACGGTGAAATCTTGGATATGGCTGTAATAACAGCCGGGATCCGATAGGATGGCCAGGTGTATCCCGAAATCATAAACAGCGGGATGGAAACCAGAATCAAATATCGGCTGACCTGCAGCGAGTTGGGGGTATGGGCGGAAATAAAGAATCCCAGGAACGTAATGCTCGTTGCATATAGCAGGCCCAGCAGCGTAATGATGAGGATACCTCCCTCTATTTTTGCGTGGACAAATGAATTAGCCACATATAATAGTAAGAAATAGTTAAACAGGTTCATTACCAGGTAGGGTAAGCATTTACCCAGTACAATCTGAGTTTTACTCAGTGAACTGCACATGAATTGTATCCAGGTATTGGATTCTTTTTCACGGTTGATCGTCAGGCTTACCCCCAGCAATCCGAGCTGATGCAGTAAGAGGAATACGACCCCCATGAACAGAAAATTAATATAACCATAATTGGGGTTGTACCAGGTGTTTATTTTAATGGTTACCATATTGAGGACTTCGTCTATATCCGGGGCACTCATACCCATTTCAGTCATGTAGGAACGGGCATGAACGGTATTGAATTCATCAATTCCTTCGAATGCGAATTTGCGAATACTGTAGCCCCAGATGAGATTACTTCCTTCATATACGGTTAATATCTGCGTGTTCTGGTGCTGGCTGAGTTTACTGGAAAAATCGTCCGGAATGACCAGGCCTCCTCTGACCTCTCCTTCCTTCATTGCTTTTTCAAAGTCTGCATAGGTTTTAATGTCTTCATTTATTACGAAGTGGTCATTGTTTGCGAACACGGTCTTAACTTCCTGACTGGCAGTGCTGTTATCCAGGTCAACAAGGGCAATCGGTACATCCCGCAGCATGTTAGACCCGTATACGGATCCAAACAATAGGGTAAAGGCGAGAGGTACAATGAAAAGGATGCAAAACGCAACCGGGTCTTTAAAAATATGGCGAACTTCATAATAAGCGATGCTCAATATTTGTTTCATATTATCACCTCTCTACCACAGAATGAATTACCGCAGTCAATCCGTAACAAACCACTGCAATAAATATAAATTGCAAAAAATAATGGGATACAAAGGACCACCCCGCATCCTTCATGGTCAGGGCAATAACTCCCTGGAAAAAACCGGTCTGGGGCAGCCATTTTACAATCGCTGCCAGCGGGACTGGCATGGCTTCCAGCGGCCAGGTAAAGCCTGATAAAACAAAGGCTGGTACAGCAATAACCATACTCATGCGGCTGGCATCTGATGCATTGCGTGCAAAGCTGGAAATCATCGTACCGATACTATGCAGGCTAATGGAAAACCCAAGGGTAAATAAGAGCAACAGGCTAAAACTACAATGCAGGGGAAGCCCCAGTATACTGAAACAGAGTCCGTAAATAGCACTTGCGACTGCCATGAATATGATAATGTGGGCAACGGATTTACTGGCAAAGAGGCCAAATCTGGATATCGTTGATAATTTAAACTGTTTCCAGCTGGCCTTTCCAGTTTCTCCAATTACGGTCATGGCGGCCAGCAAGGTGCAGCACTGCTGCCATATATTTAAGATCAAACCCAGTACCAAAAAATACGCATAATTAATGGTTGGGTTAAAACGGGAATCTTCTCGAAAATCAATGGCCAAAAATGCATCTATGGCATCATTGATATTAATCCCCTTAGCAAGAAGGGCTTTTACACCGCTTTCGCCGGAGATGGTTCGGGTGATGAGCATGACTGCTGTACTGGAATTAATGCCATAGATCATGTTACTGCCATCAATAATCATGGAGACATCAGCATGCTGTCTGGCACCCACTTTTTTCCCGTATTGCTCGGGAATAACCATACCCACAACGACCTCGCCTTTTTCAATGCCCCTGCGCAGACTTTCATAGTCAGGATAGTGGGCCATTACCTCTAGATTCTGGGCATGTTCTAGCTCTTGAATCAGTTCTCTGCTTTGTATGGTATTGTCGAGGTCAGCAACACCGGTAGGGATATCTGTTAACACCTGTGCTCTATAGGTTAAACCAAAGAGTAAAACGCTGAGCAAGGGTATTAGAATCAGAACATAGCGCAGTCCTTTATCTCGCCACATATATGTAAATTCGCGACGGAAGATCTTAAAGTAAGGGCTAAACATGGATGTCACCACGCTTTTTGGGCATCTGTGCAACCAGCTCATTCCATCTGGCGGCAGCGGCTTCGGGAGAATATATTTGTATTTTTCCTTCATCAAGCCAGGCAACCCGATCCATATAATGAACATATTCCATATTACTAAATCCACAAATGCAGCTATTGCCTGCGGTTACGAAGGATTCCATTTCTTTTAGTATAATCAGACGAGAATCAAGGTTAATGTCGCGAATCATTTCATCCACGATTAATACTTGCGGTTCATTTAATAATGCGCAGGCCAGAGCCAGGCGTTGATATACTCCGACGTCCAGGTTGTTCACCGGATCTTTTAAGTAGGGCTGCAATTGAAATCTTTCGATCATTTCCTCAATCTTTGGCTGGGAAGCCTGTTTGATTGAGGCGAGGAAATCTAGATTTTCAGCTACATTTAAATCCTGAAAAAGACTGCGCTCCTGGGTTACCAGGCCCAGCTTGCGTTTATATTTTTCTGATTTTCCAGCCCGATATCCCAGAATGTCTATACTTCCTGATTTACATCTTTCTATCCCGGCTAGTGCGTGCAGGAGCGTGGTTTTACCACTGCCCCGCAGCCCAAAAACACCCAGGCATTCGCCCTGAAAAAGGTCCAGATCAATGTCATTAATAACGGGTTGCTTGCCGGATTTTTGGACGAGGTTTCGTGCTTGAACGACTGCTTTTTTTGCTTCTGTATTCATGACTATTTCTCCTCGGCAATAATTTGAACGGTGGCTGTCATACCGGCTTTCAATTTTAAGTCCTGATTAGGTACATCAATTTTTACTTCAAAGTACCGAATATCCTGGCTCTGTTCGGTCGCTGCTTTTTCTACTGCAAAATCGCCTGCATCGTTAACCCATACCACAGTTCCCTCAAAAACTTCATCGGGATAGGCAGGAACGGTTATCTCTGCGGCCTGTTTGAGCTGAACCCGACCGATTTTGGTTTCTGGGAAAAAGACCTTAACATAGGTGTTTTTTAAATCCGTAATTTCAAAAACAGGTGTACCGGCATTAAGCATTTCGCCTTCTTCCAGATATTTTTGGGTGATGAAACCGTCTATAGGAGAAAGTAAATGGGTATTAGCCAGGTATGCCTCTGCTTCCTCTACTGCGCCTGCAGCCTGGGCTTCTAATCCCATAGCGGCCTCGTGTTGTGATTCTGCTATAGATACTTTTAGACGTGCAGCTTGGGCTTCATTTAATTTTCCTTTTGCTGCTTCCAGATCGTTGAGTGCAGCTTCATAAGCATTTTTCGCTTGGTCTAGCTGGCTGTCGGATAAAGCACCATCTGTGTGGAGCTGTTGTACTCGTTCATATTGCTGTCTGGCGTTGGTTACCCCAACCGTAGCCTTTTGTACGATAGCAGTAGCTTGTTTAATGGTCGCATTAACAGTTTGACTGGTAGCGGGAACTGCTTTGGCAGCCTGTTGGCTCTGACCAAGTGCTGCTTGACGGGCACCCTGTGCCTGGGTAGCTTTGGCTTGGATTTCCTCGCTGCCAACCACGGCAACTTCTTGATCTTTGGTTACTTCGTCACCTTCCTGAACGAGTTCGGTGTCGATCTTACCTGGAACCTTAAAAGCAGCGGTTACGGTTTTTGCTTCGATGGTTCCAGTTGCGGTAAGACTTTGCCTGGCATCTGCCATGGCACTCGCATTACGGGAAAAATGCCCGATTAAGATGGCTGCAGATGCGATAATAAGGACTATCAGAAGTCCGAAAACCAGGTTTTTGTTGAATTTAATTTTGTTAAGCGTTTCTTCTGTCACTTTTCATTCCTCCAAACTATTTTATATATTGTGATAAAGGTACGGTTAATTTGAATTTCTAGAGGAGACTTTTTCACTTACATTCCCTGTCAGAGTAACCTGATTTAAATGGACGTTAGGTTGTTACGGGGACATAGGCGTTTGGGGTCATGCAAACCTATTGTCCCGGTTCAAGCAGTAGTCCTCTGCTTAAAATTTGTTTCATTAAACCTAGTACTTTGTCAGGTTCATGTGCCTGATTGGGTCTATGTATCACCGAGATGGTAGAATCACGGATGATATTTTCAAGCAGGCGTGCCAACTCATATGGATCTACTGGCCTGAGACTTTTTTCTTGTATGCCTCGTTCCAGTAATAGTGCTACCATATGAAGTTTGTTCTCTAACTTCTTATTTACGTCTTCCAGCAATTGATCTCCAAAGCCTACATCCACTGATCTGCGCAGCCATGAGGAGATGATTTGGCTATTTTTAAAAAAAAAACAAAACTGTAATGTAAGATATTGATTGATGCCGGTTAAAAAGTCTTCGCTTTCAATGCACTCCTTTTTTATGTCTGCACATAGACTGTCCAAACGATTCAACAAGAGATAAGTGAGAATATGATCTTTGCATTCAAAATGGCGGTAAAGTGTGCCTTTTCCGCAGCCGACATGATTGGCTATTTCATCTACGGTAACCGATTCATAAGGACGACAGGATAGTAAATCATAGGCTGCTTCTGCAATGATTTTTCTTTTAAATTCCTTGCCACGTTGGGATAGCAATGCCACTTCGTCACCTCTTTTAACTGATGAGTCCGAATGCGGACCGGTCAGATCTGTTGCGACTTGTATTATAAACCTGTGTATCTTGAGTGTCAATATATTTAGTTATAAAAATATATATTTTAAAAATGTACCACGGATGACCGGCACTTAACTTATACTGAAAGCAAGAAAGAAAAACAGTACAAGAATTAAGCAGTGTAGCTTCTTCAAAAGTGAAAATAAAAGAGAGGTTTGAATGAAATTTGGACACGGGGTATAATAAAATTGAGTAATTGTAAATAAGCTGATGTAAGGGGTGACGAAATGCCTACTATAAGTATGTTTTACGGGATAATAATTAGAATGTTTTGTGCTCCTGAAGAACATAATCCATCTCATTTTCATGCTTATTACGGAGAACATAAGGCGGTTATTGATATTAAAACCTGTGAATTAATAGAAGGAAATCTACCGAACAAACAACTTAAGCTTGTTTTAGCATGGGCCGAGTTGAGGCAGGAAGAATTATTAGCGAATTGGACTTTAGCAATGAATAGTGAACTTACTTTTAAAATCGATCCACTTAAATAGAGGAGGGAGATTAATGTATTTAGCTGTCGAAGAGGTACAGCCTTTGAGTGATTACTGTTTGCTTTTAACGTTTGAAAATGGTGAAAAGAGAATCTTTGATATGAAGCCTTATCTTAACAAAGGTATTTTTAAAGAGTTGAAGGATGAGAAAAAGTTTAGATCTGTTAGAGTAAGTTTTGATAGCATTGAATGGTGTAATCAAGCGGATATTGACCCGGAATTTTTATATGAAAAAAGTAAGGGTCAGCCCACTGAACCCACTGGTGCCAAGCACTTAATTATTTAATATAATGATGTCCAAACATAAGGAATAAAATGGAATGTGGGTATGTGCGAAGCGAGAACAAAAGAAAGGCGGGTTACGATGGGTGATTTCAAGGAAATACGATGGCGGGAAAGGTTTGAACACTTTGAAAAGGCCCACCTGGTGTTAGAAAAATATGCAGATGTTCCCTTGGAAACAGAGATCGAAAAAGCAGGTGTTATTCAATTCTTCAAAATTGGTTTTGAACTATCATGGAAGTTGTTAAAAGATTATCTTGAATCTATTGGATATATTACAAAAAACCCAAGGGATGCAATTAAACAAGCTTTTCAGGCTGAAGTCATAGATAATGGACATGTCTGGTTGGAAGCGCTTGTCAGTCGTAATCTAACTGTACACACCTATGATGAAGGATTGGCTAATCAAATGGTCGAAGATATCTACAAAACTTATTTTCCTGAAATGAAAAAACTTTATGAAAAATTGAAGTTGGAGCTTTAAGGTATGTTTGGATTAACAGCAAATGATATGTGTATGATTATAGAAGCAGTTAAAAAATTTCCTGAAATCGAGGAAGTTGTTATTTTTGGCAGCCGGGCACTCGGAAATTATAAAAAAGGTTCTGACGTTGACCTGGCAATAAAAGGTGCTGCGATTACGAAAAAAACATTATTCGGGTTAAATGATTTATTGAATGAAGTATATCCATTACCCTATTTTTTCGACATTTTACATTATGACACAATTAAAAACCCTAAACTAATTGAACATATCGATGATCATGGCTTAAGCGTCTAGGTGCCAGGTATCTAACATTCTAACATTCTTGCGAAAACGCAAGCAAATTGTCGCCTTCGGTTACTATGTACTATGTAGTGGGAGGCGACTTTTTTCGAGTTAGGGTTCCAGTACCTGTCATCAACTTATCCGATTATTCACCGAGTTGAACGAGCACCCTCTGTACATTAGTAACGGGGGTGTTTTGTTATAGGGAGTAGGGGCCAACTAACCGTGTGTTTACTAGGGTGTACCGGAAAAAGAGCCATATTTTCAATCGAAAAAAGACGAATCATTCAGGTTTTCAATATCCAATGGTTATGGGTATAAGGCATTAGCAAAAAAATAAGAAGTCAATTTTAATAAAAAAAGAGATGTATCCTTTGAGATGTGTTTTTATTGTTAATAAAAACAAAAACAAATAAAACAAAAACAAAGGATACAAATTTATGGT
>JAYEHK010000146.1:0-10353 GCA_034659475.1 Bacillota bacterium
TACACTTACGGAAAAATAAAGTGCCGTATTCAACGACACATTCTTTTAGGTGCAAGCCTGGGTTATGGAATTTTAATTTGATGTGTTTTTGTTATTACTGGTAATCTGAAATTGTCGCCTTACAATAGATAAAACAAATGGTATGATCTTGTTGGATGAGATTGAAGATGGGATTAATCCACATGTTGCAGATGAAGTGGTCAGCGATTTGCTGGAGTTTTCCCGAGAAAAACATCGACAAGTCATCGTTGCCACCCATAGTTCGGTGATGTTGGATTATTTTCCGGATGAAAGTATTGTTTTTGTCTGGAGAACCCGTGATGGAGTGATTCATAATCAGGCTATGTTTTCCAAACAAGAGATGCGGGATCGGTTAGAGTATATGTATCCAGGGGAAGTTTGGCTGAACATGAATGAAAACGAGATTATTGAAAGCCTTCGGGGAGAATAGGAACATGGCAAAAAAAGTATTGTTGTGCGGAGAGGGACCTACTGATTACGGGCAGCCCATTTATGGCTCGACGGGATGGGAAGAAGGACCTCTGCAGCCTATTATTAGAAAATCTGTTCATGTAGAGATTGAGTTTGATTGTGTAACGAAGCAAGAGGTTAAAGAAAAAAGAATTCAAGGGAGACACAAAGTGCAGGGGCATGGCGTTAAAGCCTATAAGCTATGTCGGATAGCGGAGGACAGAGGGGCTGTAGACCATATTATTTGTTATGTGGATGCAGACAGGGATGCTGCCTCTACTACGAGCAGGCGAGATTTCGGAAAACGAGTAAATGAACTCTATAGCGAAATTCGGGATGGTTTTGAAAAATTTAGTGAAGAAAGAGGCAGGTCTTCGATTCCCATGATTGCATTGAAAATGATTGAGTCATGGCTTCTGTCGGATGAGACCGCTTTTGCACGGTGTTTTAACAGTCCTCCCACAAATCCGGGCCTGCCGCAGCAACCTGAATTAATCTGGGGAGATAAGGGCGACCCTACCAGTAATTACCCGAAGAATTACCTGCAGAGGGTTTTGAAGCAATATGGCATAGAAGGAAATAGAGGAGTTTATAAGGAAATCGCCGAGTATATTGATATCAATGAATTGAGAAACAAGTGTTCGATAAGCTTTGAAAGGTTTTATATTGATATACAAATAATTTAACGGCAATAAGCATTCGCATTCAGGCGATTCATAACGGCACTGGAATCAGGGGCCGCTCAATATTCAGGAAATTGATCAGATTCGTGGTCAGATCCAGGATTACGATTGGTCAGCACAGATTTGCCCTGGGGCGGTATTGGATGACTTGGATCCAAAGGCGATTGCACGTGCCCGGATGGCGTTTAAAAATAAACATCAGCGCCTGGCTGCCCAAGTGGATTCCTGGAATGATTTGAACTTTTTGAATAAAGCCAAGATCACGATTCTTCTAAAATAGTTTGAAAAGTAATTCTTAAGAAGAAACTTTAGAAGAAATTATAGAAGAAAAAACTGAATAAATACTGTTATACAGGGAGTTGAACTTTGAAATTGTTCTTCTAAGTTAGTTGTAAAAGGAGTTGTATTGGTGCGTAATTAGGGAGTTAATGGTTAAATCTCCTAAATTTTTGATCTGCATAGCTTATTACCCGCCAGAGCCTCCTCTTTAAGTGCTTGCCAGTCTTTTGTAAACAGGTTGATTGCGTACTCATAAGACACCTGGGCTAATCTGCAGCCCTTCTAAATAAACCCCGAGAGCTTTGGAGTACTGTCCCTGCATGGCATAAGCAACGCCCATATTCAGATAGGGATCACTGCACCCGGGCTGATTACTAATGACTTGCGAGAGGAGAATTGACCCAACATAGGAAATCGTTTCGCTTTGGAAACAGCTCTAGAGATAGGAATTCAACACAGCAAAATTAGAAAGGTTCCCTATAAATACTGCTTGGGAGTTGGTAGGATATTTCACCGGAAATATGACAATTTCATAAGATTAGCTTGCAGCTTGTATATGTTAGTGCATTCTTTGAAAGATAGCAGTATAATTGATTTTTAAATTAATTCTCTAAAAGTTATTGCAGCGCGGGGCTTCAGTAAGGGGATTAGCATGCATTTATAGGAGGAATTTATGAAACTGGCGATTTTTGATTTCGATGGCACTCTGTTGACTAAGGATACCCTGCCCAGTCTGGGTAAGGAATGGCTCAGGCAGCAACGATCACAAACTAGATATTTTTCCGTCTTTCTTTCCATTATACCGGCAGTCATTCGGTATAAATTGGGATTTATAAACCGTGAAAAATTTAAAAATATAGCCTTTAATAAATTCAACCGGATTTACCAGGGAATGAGCAAAGCAGAGATAAACGAGTTTTTTCAAAAGGCATATCCATATTTAAAGGAAACATTCAACACCACGGTGCTAAAGGAAATAAAAACAGCGCGTCAGCAAGGTTTCCGTTGTGTTCTGCTTTCTGGGTCCTATGCAGATCTATTACGGATAGTGGCCCGGGATCTAGGGATTGATACTGTTATTGGTGCAGAATTGGCTTTCCAGGATGACATATTTGATTATAAAGGAGATATTCCGTTTATTAACGGGAAGACAAAAGTAGCTCTGCTGAAGAAAAAGTTTGCCGGTAAAATTGTTAACTGGAACGGCAGCAAGTGCTTTGCAGACAGTGTAGCAGACATTGAGCTTATGCAATTGGTAGGGGAACCTGTTGGGATCAATCCCGATCCCGGACTGCGCTCCTATGCTCTTGATAATCAGTGGAAAATTATCGGATGAGCGATGAATCCTCGGCAGTTTTAATTAAAAAATATAGCATATATCCTGTCTTAATGATCCGTTCGATCACACCTTGATCGTTGGCAGGGAAAATGCCCAAGGCACGTTTAGCGATATTTGATTAGGGCTTTTTTTAGCATTTATATGGACAATTATTGCAATGATAAAGATCTACATTCAATAGTACCAGTTATAATTATAGATGTGGTAAAATTATTACATGAATAATATTGTATGCAGAGATTTAGAGTGAATGCGTAGCATTTACATGATTGATGATTGAAATAAAGAGAGGGTATTCCGTGAATTTACAAAAGTTAGGGTTAAAAATTCAACAGGCCAGAGAAGAAAATAATATGAGCCAGGAACAGCTTGCGATTGCTATCGGTTGTTCACAATCAGCCCTGTCAAACTACGAAAAGGGGAAGCGTCGCATGTATTTGGCTCAACTGGAAAAACTGTCAGAGGTCCTGAACAAACCTCTTGAATATTTTGTAGAGCAATTACCTAAAAGTCGAGCGAATACATCCGTTAACAGGGGACACGACAGTGAATTTCTTGCGCTTATGAACGACATATATACATTAAACACTGAACAAATTGCGGAGGTGCGTAAATATATGGAATTCCTAAAATGGAATCAAAATAGAGAGGATGAATAATTGTGGATTTGTCACTCAACAAGGAACAGGTGGAAATCACAGAATTGGTTCGGGACTTGGTGAACGGAGATATTAAACATCATGTGCGTTCTGTTCACTATATGGATGATATGCCATTTGATTGGACGTTGTTAAGAAAACTGGGAGAACAAAATCTTGTGTGTCCAACAATACCCAGAGAGTACGGAGGTTTAGGACTTAGTAGATTTACAACGGCACTTGTGATTGAGGAAATTGCTGCTGGATGTCCGGGTTTAGCGGCTATCGTAGATACAAATGTGCACGCAGTTGAACCACTGTTGCTGGCGGGCAACCAGGAACAAAAAGAGAGATTCCTTCCGTTATTGACGGGGACGAATGCGGGGGTAGCAGCTTTTGCCCTTACAGAAGCATCAGGTGGGTCAGACATCGATTCAATGACCGCCTGTGCGAGCCGAAATCAGGATGGGTTTCTGATCAATGGGGAAAAAGCTTATGTGCTTAATGCGCCAATAGCAAGTTTCATATCTCTGTTTGCGATTACAGATCCAACCCAAAAAAAGTCTTCTATGAGAGCGTTTATTGTTCCTGCGAATACAGATGGTTGTAAGCTTGGTAAAAAAATCTCTTATGCTGGACTCAATTATGCGCGGGGTTCCAGTGTGATTTTTGAAGATGCACAGCTTGGCTTTGAGCTGGGTATTAAAGAACAGGAGTTGTGTAGTGGATACCTCCTGCTTGGACAGACTTTGGATTTGGGACGGGCTCTGGTTGGAGCGACATCTGTTGGTATAGCACGCGCTGCTTACGAAACAGCTTCTGAGTTTGCTGATACCCGCGTTCAGTTTGGGAAAAAAATAAGAGACCACCAAGTAGTTGCTCATTCATTGGTAGATATGGCCATGAAAATAGAAATGGCCAGGTTGATGACCTGGAAGGCATGTTGGTTAATTGATCAGGGAGGAGATTATACAGCAGCTTCTGCTATGGCCAAAGTGACAGCAAGTGTTTTTGCACAGGAAGTGACTGTTGCAGCTGCAGATTTATTAGCTGCCAGAGGTTATGAAAGAGGTACATTTATTGAACAGTTGGTTAGAGATGCAAGAGTACTTTCAACGATTGAAGGAACCAATAATATTCTAAAAAACCTTGTCGCGACTCTATTATAGGAGAAATATTATGTATGAAATTATTGAAAAGCGATGTTGTAAATGTGGGCTTTGTGCTGACGTATGTCCTGTGCAGGCTATCAGCCAGATTGGAGTATACGAAATATCTGTTGAACTGTGCACGAAGTGTGGTTTATGTCAGGAAAGTTGCCCGTGTGAGGCAATTGTTTGGAGAGATATTTACTTTTAATAATTCCCTGCATTGTGCTGCGAGGCGAATATAAATCACGAACGAATACCTGTGTTATCGTACGAAGGTATCATTTCTAAGAACATTAATCATGTCTATCGAATACCACGAATGTGATGAAAATCAAATAATTTCAACAAAAGCATTGAACTTAATGACGAACAGTAATATAGTATATTACATAAGTAATAATGTTGAAGGTTAATGAAAGGGGGGGGAGGGTGTTAAGTATTTAAACTTAACACCGAATGAATGAACGTTGCTGACATAATGTACATGAATGCTAGGAAGTATCCTGCCAAGGAGGCAATCGTTTTTAAAGATCGACGTTACAACTACAAAGAAATAGATGAGTTATCTAATCAGTTTGCTAATACTTTAATTGAGCTAGGTTTAACAAAAGGCGATAGAGTGGCTATGATGCTAAAAAATAGTGAATTTTTTCCGATCGTTTATTTTGGGATTATCAAGGCTGGTGCAGTTGTTGTCCCTGTTAATTTCAGCTTGTTGAAAAATGAAGTGCAATTTATTTTAAATAATTGTGAAGCAAAAGCTTTTGTAACTGGTGAAGAATTCTTAACAGTGTTGAAAGGAATCAGCCAGCAACTTCTCACAGTTGAACATTTGATATGTATAGGGGAGCATACACCATCTGAAACCTTGAACTATTATGAAATTACAAAGAAACAAAGCAAAGAGGCACCTTACACTAAAATAGATGAAGAGGATTTGTGTGAAATACTGTACACTTCAGGAACGACTGGTACGCCTAGGGGGGCTGTTTTTAAACATAAAAATGTTCTCTGGACAATCATACACACGGGATGTCTATCTCACAGGATAGACTTGCATAGTCGTACCCTGAATATGATGCCGCTGTTTCACTCGGCTCCATTGCATCTCTATTTTCTTGGAACTATATATATGGGAGGTACGAATGTAATATTAGATGTCTTTGATCCTAGGGTTTTCTTGGAAACTATTGAAAAGGAAAAAACAACGCTATTCTTTGGACCGGCAGTAGTATACCTGACCTGCGCTAAATCATTTGATCTCAGTAAATATGACTTTTCTACTATGGAAATGTTTGTACTGGGGGGAAGTCCTATTTCAGCCGAGGATATTAATCTTGTTCTGGATTCATTTAGTCTGCGAGGTAAAAACAAATTGCAACAGGTATATGGATTTACTGAAGGTGGTCCTACTGGTATGCCACTTCGCCCTGATGAAATCGAGACTAAGCCCGCAAGTATCGGAAAAGCAGGACTGACATCAACTGAACTCAGGATTGCAGATAGCAAGGGCAACACTGTACCCGCTGGAGTGGTAGGGGAAATCGTAGTGCGCAGTGACAGCGTTATGGTTGAGTATTATAAGGACCCGGAAAAAACTGCGGCTAGCTTTTTTGATGACTGGTTTAGAACTGGTGATTTAGCCTGGTATGATGAAGATGGTTATATATATTTTGCTGACCGTTCCAAAGATATGATAATATCTGGGGGCCAAAATGTTTATTCCAAAGAGATTGAAGATATATTGATGCAACATCCTGCTGTAATGATGGTAGCTGTGATTGGGGTGCCTGATCCTGATTGGGGGGAATCTGTAAAAGGCGTGGTTTCGTTAAAAGCGGGATGTTCTTCCAGCGAAGATGAATTGATTGAGTTTTGTAAAACCAGACTAGCCAAGTTCAAATGTCCACGTATTATTCAAATCGTTAATGAAATTCCCCATAATCCCGCTGGTAAAATAGTTAAACCCGAAGTAAGAAAACTATATGGGCATGAATAAGTCGCAATATCCCTGGGGATATGCAAAAGACGGGAAGACATTCTTTACCTATAATATAGCTGTAAATCCTTGGGAGAGCTATTCACGTGTTACCACGCACGCAATATATTTATTACACAAGTGATAGGAACAATGCGTCGAGGGGAGACGGTCGAAAAACATCATTGTCTAATACTACGACGATAATTTATTAACGAGGGAGTGTTAATTAATGTATGAATTTTTAATGAATCCTGAACAGATCAAACTTCGTGATGAAGCCAGAGCTTTTGCAAAAACAATAACTCGTGAGTACATTCTTGACATGGATGCGGATAAAATAAAATATCCAAAAGAATATCTGCAAGCAGCGGCAAAACACAATCTGCTTGGACTGCGTGTTCCGAAAGAATATGGCGGCCGGGGTCTCGGCTGGGAAGAAGATATTATTGCGCTTGAGGAACTCTGCGTGAATGGATATATATTTGGATGCACTTACGGAGTGACCGGTGATGTGGTTCCTGAAGCGATCGTACACTTCGGAACTGAAGAGCAAAAGAGAAAGTTTCTAATTCCTATTTGTAAAGGTGAAAAATTTGCTGCCGAATGCCTGACAGAACCACGCGGTGGGTCAGATTTTTTTGGAGCAACTACCATTGCTACGAGGGACGGAGATGACTTCATCCTTAACGGCCAAAAAAGATTTATTGTCGGCGGTGAAGGTGCGGACTACTTCCTCGTTTATGCTAAAACTAATCCCGAGGGTGGTCAAACCAAATCCATGACTTGTTTCATGGTGGAACGTGAAATGGGTGTGCAGACCGAGTATCTGTACGGTTTGATGGGATGTCGTGGGGGCGGAACTGCTCGCGTAGTTTTTGATAACGTAAGGGTTCCAAAGGAAAACATTATCGGCGAAGTAAATGGGGCCTTCCCAATTTTCTACCAGATGATGATTCCGGAAAGATTTGGTACTGCAGCCATGACAGTTGGTGCAGTTAGACCTGGATTGGAAATTGCAACTGACTATTCTACCAAGCGGAAAGCTTTTGGAAAAACCATTAATCAGTTCGAGGGCGTTAGCTTCAAAATAGCAGATGCGGTTATAAAACTTGATTCTAGTCGTAGTTTTATGTACACAACCGCCAGAGCAGTAGATTCCGGAGCCAATCCTGCTCTTTGCCGCCGGATGGTTTCTGAAGGCAAGAAGTTTGTCACAGAGCAGTGTTGGGATGCTGCTAATCTCTGTATGCAAGTAATGGGTGGAATCGGATATACTGACGTATACCCAATAGAAAAGATTGTACGTGATCTAAGATTGTCTATGATCTGGGTGGGAAGTAATGAGATTATGGCATTGATTACCCAACACGAATGGTATACGGAGAGAAGGAACGAACTCAAAAACAATACAAAACGGGATAGCGAGATCGATTGCGTGAGTGCATTTGCGGAAGGCGAAAAAATTTACGAATAAGTAAACTAGGTATAAAAAACAGCAGGGCAAGTATTGCATTATCATGGGTTTGATATTTCTTCTAGTACCTGTTTCAATATATTTGGTTGATATATTCAACATAAACAAACATGTGCTTTATTTGTGGTATTTAATTCTGGGAGGAACAATTATTGCAAATGGTCTTCAGACAAGAACGTATTTTAAATAGATTTGTGAAGGTGAATTAAGAATAAGATAATTAGAGTCCGGGCGCTGATAAGCGCTTGGGCTCTAATTTTTATGGTAATCGAATGAACCCAGGCTGGGCAAATTAACTCGCGGACCAGTGCTGCAAGGGTGACCCGGCTTAGAACGTTTGGTGTATACAGAATGATATCATCGGGGAGCAGGTCTGTCAGTGGGAGGGTTGAAAGTTGTGCGCAGTGAGCAAAGCGAATCAAAAGGATGGTTGTTGTAGCTATGTTAATTGCAACGCAATGTGTATCAGGGTCTAAACACTTATCAAAGGCATATTTATTAAAATTTTGTTGTTTTAAAACTGCTGTCAATAACGTCACCGATAGGACACTAATGGCAACTATTTGATAGTCCACTTCTATTTAATCCAACCCTCCGATATCCTTTTTCAACTGACATAAATGACTTCTTCATAATAACAAATAAACAAAACACCTCTTAAATCCATAACTTTTCTCCCATTACTCAATGGCATAGGTTTTGCTTAACTATATTAAATATTAAGCTTAAACATTTTTTTGAATTAGTACCTACCTTTGTTTGAGCCGAGCTTAATGAAAAATGAGGAGGGGGATATAACTTGCAGCAGCTTAACGAGTTATTAGAAAAGTGGTCTATATCGCAACCTGAAAAGGTTTATTTACACTTTCGGGATGATAAAATTACTTATAAAAAGCTATTTGAGGGGGTGAACAATGCTGGCTTTTACTTGAAAAGCCTTGGTATTAATCCGGGCGACAGGGTTGGATTATTCCTAAAGAATAGTCCGGAATTTCTATACGCCTGGTTTGCTCTTAATAAAATCGGTGCAATAATGGTTCCAATAAACACAGGCTTTAAAAAAGAGGAAACCTCGTATATTTTAACAAATTCAGCATGTAAGGGAGTTATTGCAGAACAGGATGCTATAGAAGAAATAATAATACCTGCTGCCAAGGAAGCTTCATCTATTGAATGGATTGCTGTCCGAGGGGAACTTAAAAAGGAAGGCATTATTCCATTTGAAAAATTTCTTGCGGGTAAACATTTTATAGAAACCATACGTTGGCCCGATGATGATTTAGCAGCCATTCTTTATACTTCAGGGACTACTGGTAAGCCTAAAGGAGTAATGTGCCCACATCGATACTATTCGCGTATTGGAAATGCATGCGCACAAAGCTACGAACTATCCACCGAGTCATCTCTTTTAACATTGCTGCCGCTTTTTCACATGAATGCTCAAACGTTGTCTGCCATGGGTTCTCTTGTTGTAGGAGGAAGTCTTATTCTTCTTGATAAGTTTGACCCGTATACATTCTGGAATGACATATGTAAATACAAGGCGACGGTATTCAACTACCTGGGAGCAATGCTTCCAGTGCTGAGCAAACTTCCTGTCAGTCGTGAAGAAAATGAGCTGCATGGTGCTAATTTATTGGCCGTAGGGGCCCAAGCAGACCCAAATTTAATGGAGACATACGAAAAACGCTGGGGTGTGAAAATGCTGGAATTATACGGTCTGACTGAAATAGGTGGGACTGCTAACACCATTAATGATCGTAAAATAGGTTCAATTGGTTTTGCACTTCCGGGTCACACAGTAAGAATTGTTGACGAGAATGGAAAACAGTTGCCTCCAAATGAGGTTGGTGAAATCACCATTACTGGTCCCAGTATAACTTTGGGCTATTGGCGTGATCCCGTTGAAACAAACAAAACATATAAAGATAACTGGCTATACACGGAAGATCTAGGATATCAGGACGAGGATGGATTTATATACTTTGTAGGACGGAAAAAAGATATAATACGTAAAAATGGAGAAAATATTTCAGCAGTTGAGGTAGAAAATGTTATTATGAATCATCCCAAAGTTGTAGAGGCAGCAGCTATTTCGGTCCCTGATGATATCAGAGATGAGGAAGTGAAAGTTTACATTGTACTTACACAAGGCGAAACAGTGGAGACTTTGCCACCTGAACAGATTATAGCCTGGTGTGAGCAGAAGCTTGCTAAATTCAAGATCCCGCGTTATATAGAATACCGTAACAGCCTACCCAAAACAGAAACTCAGAAAATCCAAAAAAATATTTTAAAACAAGAAAAAGATGATTTGACTACAGGTGTATGGGATAG
>JAYEHK010000147.1:0-34775 GCA_034659475.1 Bacillota bacterium
TAGTAAAAATCATTACCTTTTTCACGGGCCATGCAATATATCGCTTGGCTCGTTATTTTTTTATGTTGACCGGTATAGCTTAGGCGGCCGTATTGCGTTGTTTTCCCGTTCATTGCCTGTCGCTCCGATGTTATTCTGTCGCTGGATGCCATTTCTTTCGGAAAAATAATGTGTTGTTTCTGCCGCCGGTAATTTGTCGTTCAACACTATTTCAATCGATACAAATCAATATTAAACTCTTTAGCCAGTGTGCTAACATCTACCTCTCGTCCTGTGTTCTTAGATATACAAGCAATGTGAAACTTAATCAGCATTGCCATTGCCAAATCATCAGAAGTCTTATCATTTATTGCAAAAAGTACTGATAAAACCTTTTCCAAATTCATTAAATGCTGCCTGCTAAAATGGATGTTTTGATTAGCTAATTTTTCGATTAACTCCACCACGAGATCTGTTGCTCTATTCCTATGTATATCATCTATCTGTAAAGTAACATTTTCCCCTGCAATTTGTCTGAAATTATGTTTGTAATCTCTGCTTGTGGAAAGGTATGGATCAATATCAGCTGCTATGCAATAATCCCACATTGTTTCGGGAATTAGGCAAGGCTGATTTTGTGGATCAAAATGTAAAAATAGTCCAGTTTCTTTCTTAATTAGAATATCATCATCGATCGTCTCAAAAAATTTATCAAGCGCTCTTTTCCTTAAAATGGGTAGAATTATTGTTTCACAATGAAATTGCTCTATTCCTTCAATAAGAATGGTTTTGCTTAGCTTGTTATTAGATATGGCGCTACTTATATCCAAATAATTGACACTGTAGTCTGTAACCGATAAAAGTGTATGGGTTGTAGCATAGTTTGTAATAGCGACCGCAGAAGCCACCTGTCTCGCTGACGACGACGTCAAGACGGGAATTATGCCAGCTAAACATATTGCCGTTATCCACAATGCTGCACTCTTAGCATTCTCAACATCGATCCCCATACTTGACATATTATATTTTAATGATTTTACAAAATCATAGACATTATTTAGATCATTCTGCTTGATTTCAAAATCTAATTTGCGTGGTGCTTCTATAATCCATTTGGGTGTTTTTGCTTCCATTTCGGAACTTGCTTCCGAATTTTGAAGCAACGGCCTTAGGAGTGCAACTTGCGACAGTAATTTTGGCACATCATGAATTGCTTCACGAATATTCTCTTCAAATTGTGAATTGATTTGTTGATTTTGATCCTTGATGCTTTTAATTTCATCAATAATATATTGTTTACTACTTTCAAGCTTTTCTATTTCAACTGCAATTTCATTGCGCTTATTTTCAATAACAAATAACCTTTTCTGGTATTCCTTTTCTTCAATGTCTAATTGATGCATTTTATCTAGCCATAAATCCCGCACAGCTGTTTCAATTGCTTCTTCTTTTATTTTTGAAAACGGATATGTATCTAATAAGCGATTCGTTAAATCGTACAACTCCTCATCTAAAGTCAATCCGTTGTCAACCAGTGTTATCAGATTCTGTGCCCGCTTAAGCAAATCATTGTTATTAGTAAACATCTGTACAAATTCTGCAATTGCTTTTTTTCCTGACCTTGTAAGTTGTTCATTTGCTTCATTATTATTTTTGAACCAATCTCTAATATCGTTTAGGGTTTTGCGGATTTCATCATCCTGGGAAGGGTATTCCCTTCTAGAAATGTTTGACTTAGGCATCTCGTAAAATGGTGCAAAGCAAAATTTCTTATCAATAATCTCTATGTTTATACATTGTCCTTCCGTAAGACTAAAGCAGTCTACACCCTTTGGATATAATCGAGAATCCTTTAGTTTGATAAAAGTTCCTTCAAAATCTTCTTTGGTCAGTTTTAATGTTGCCTTACTGTCTCTAAATCCAAGCAAAACTATTTGTGCCGGTTCAAATTCAATATCTACTATACCCTGAGTTAATTTTTTACGAACATTTTTTTTATCATCAATAGAACCATTTTGCCAAATTACATAGATTGGTTCCCCTACATGTTTTTTTGCCTCATATAAACAAAATCTCCGAGTAGTTTGCGTTGGATGGATTGTATTTTCGTTTTCAGTTAGTTCATCAAACTCTTGCATGTGATAGTTTGTATAATTAGCATTGCCTAGTTGATAATTAGAATATCTGGCTCGGACATCAATTTCCCAAACGCCAATTTGACCCACTTCAAAAGTTTTATCCATGAAGCTACAAATGAAACAACCGTCATCGGGGTATTGTTCTGAATAATTTTCTTGAGTAGCAAGTTGATCTTCTGAATATTCCCCTAAAATCTCTACCAAATATCGTTGCCATACACCTCTTTGAAGTTTGTCATCAATTGGTCTTAAAACTTTATTAACCACTCCTAGCACTTTCATTTTATATCCCTCCGCGTAATTAGTGATAATCTGGTCTTTACAGACTGCAGGCCTCTTAAATTTTCACTATGTAGCCCTTTTTCAGTCGTGTTAATATAATTAATAATCGCCCCGATACTGTTTTTCTCAGCAAAAGTATTCGTTGTAAATGTGTCGGGTATTTGCTTATTTAGAACAGGCACAAGACTTTGCGCTTCATTAATAAACCCCTTAGAACTTGCGTTAGCCAGTTTACGCGCAAGCCACAGGCAATCAATTATCCATTTCGCATTTTCTTCTACTGATTTTGCAAAAGCAAAACTTACATACCCAAATGAACCGGCATCTAACATATATCCATCACAAAGACTGAATTGCTTAAAAAGACTTATATCTATTAAACCCTTGTTTAAATCAACACCGGCTTGTTTCACAAACTGTCCTTTAATCAAAAAGTAAAAGCATACCCTCACACCCTGAGGCGCTACGGCAATCCTGATTTTTGAGAATTCTTGCGGGTCTGGCACAATTATTGTGCGAAAAATAGGGCTGAACTTAAAAGCCTCCGTACCAACCTCAACCGTTAAGGAGGGTTCGAAAACCTGATCCTTATCGATATTATCGATTTGAAAAATCAAGTCGCCACCTATCCAAGTCGACTCAATCTCAATTTTTCCACTCGGCAGATTATCAATTAAGTAATACTTCTTATTATTTTGACCAACGGCAATTTTCTCACTACTGTTATCGATCAAGCTCCGTCCCATTTGTTTACCATCGAAACACCATACTCTAAAGCCTAATTGCTCTAACCCTGCAGATGTAGTACACTCGAGAACAACCCTTTCATTAGGCAAAACTGGTGTTTTATCTTCCTTGAAATACAGAGGAATTGGAGATACCACTCTCATTTTAAATCCTGGTCGCTTGGTAGATAATCCCCAATGATTTAGCCATTGGACAAGTTCTTTGCTCTCGAACCCTGGCATGCAAATAATCCACATAGCCCAACCCTCTATTTCTAATTCATGTTTTTGATATTCCAGTTCTTTTGGCCATTGTTCAACTGGAATTGGTAGTCTCCGCGGACGTGCAACAAGACATAATCTACTTCCTAAAATAACCCCACGATACGGATTAATTCTAAGACCTCCGTCTAATGGATGCTCATAAAAAGTTCCTGTTGCCTCAAGTCCAGTTGCTCCACATGTATAAGTAGATAAATCAATCTGAAGGTTATCCGCTTCAACTGTATAGTCATTCTGGCTAGGATGTACACCGCAAAAATATCCTGAACCTGCTGGATGTAGCCATCCGCCAAGTATCATTGATCTGTTTCCTAATTTTAAACTAAAGTTCAAATCACTATTTTTGATAATTGAGCAAATGCTATTATATTTTTCAATTGATAATGCAGGGAAAAAAACATACATACCCCATTTGTCATCATCAACTGTTATGGCTGTTCGTAATCTTTCTTCAAATCTCTTTGCTTTCTTTCCAATTTTACTTTCGAACGCAGTATATAAATCGCATTTAAAAGCGCCTTCGTTTTGCTTAGGTCTATGCTTGAAAAAGGTCTTCCACTCTTCGTGACTGCGACGAACAAAACTAACTTCTTTGTCACATGAAGGGCAGCGAAAAGAGTCCCAACTGTTGCCTTCTTCAGCATCAACTTCAATTCTATTCCCATTAGTGATTCTGATTGCTTTTTTCATATATTTCACCTCGAATTTGAACCTAGCTTATAATAATTCACGAAGATAGCCATGTAGCTGTTCTCAATGTTCATTCATAATCTTTAATATCTAATTCATGAGAAGTCAATTCATTTAAATGAGCACAGCTAAACTTACCTTCAGAGAATACTTTAACAATAAACTCTACCCAGTTCTCTGTGTACAGATAATCATTATGTGCTTGATCATAATAACAATACTTGGGATTTGTATCAAATGGGTCTTCAGCATCCTTTTGTGGTCTTACGTTAAACAGATGCCATAGCCGAGTATGATTTGTAATGGTAAAATCAGTTATTCCACTTGCTTGAACTTTTGCAACTACTACACTTGGTCTATGTCTTCCTGTATTAACTCCTTCAACTCTAACAACCTTATCCTTAATAATTGCTGTTAACTTTTGTACTTCTTCTTGTTCTTCAGGTGTGAGGGCTTCCCACTTTAGGAACTCAACAGATGTATCATTTCTACTAGCACTGGCTACTTTTGGGATAGCAATTAGTTTTATGCTGTACTCTTGACTATTAAATACATCTTCTGAAAGTTCACTGCGATATTTATTAATATATTCAACTAGGTTTTGTACCTCACTAGACAATAAGTTGCGCTGAGCTTGCTTCTGTTCTTTAGTTATAACTCTCGAAAACTGCAAAGAAAAAGCTAAATTTTCGCTAATTGCATATTCTTCACCAAACACTTTAACTAATGTACTTTCATAGTTGTAGAGAAGTGCCTGACATTCACCAAATATAAGTGTATCAAGAATCTGTTTTTCTATATATCTGTGTTCGATTTTATTTCTTAAACAAATGAAAAATTTTAAATTCTTTTCTTCAGCTTCAGTTAATTCGTTATACTTCTTGATAGATTCACTTAATTCCCAAGCCTTGCGTTCACCGTCCACTCTAATGAATCGATTCTTTTTTTATAGTAATACTTGTCTCCTATGGTATTGTTAAAATAAGCATGAAAGAGTCTATTCCAAGCCATAACCATTAAAGAAATATAGTTCTCCACTCTGAAAGGTGCACGAGGTTTATTATAGATTTCAACTGCTAATAATGCACTATCAATTGAACTCTCTAAAATGCTTTTTGTTTTACCTTTTCTTAGACTCAATTAACTCATCTCCAGTTCATACCTTAGTATCCAACTGCCAATTATAGACATTAGTTGCCTTATAACCCACGCAGACGCTCTAGAAAGCAGTGGAATGTTTGTTGTTTCCCTATTTACCCAGACAACCAATAAATGCATTATCTTTTCAACAACCTTAATCCACCCAAATCTAATCACATTCCGAATCCACCACAATTCCTTTCCCTGTAGACTTCTGTACGCAAATGGCATATCCTGCTAAATAATATAGAATTATGGCCTCTGCACTTATTAAAACCGCTCACAACAAATCAAAAATACATATACCCAGCAAAAAAAGCCAAACTCACATCTACAAAAACAGACCCCTCCCAACAAAGGAGCAGCCTATCTTCTGTCGTCCATTTCACTTTTATGGATCATCGTTCCCGCCCTCTTTGGCCGAGTGAATAGTGTAAAGAGTTACATCATTGGCATTTTTAATTTAGAAGAACGCCTGATTAGCTTTTCCAGGTAGATCACCCATAATCACACTATATAAAAAAGCAATTTCCGTATTTGTCTAAAATTACAGTAACTAAGGCAATATCGTATTAGCAAGGTTGTACTGATATGCTTGCTCTAAACCGTCAATGCTCCAAACCAGAAGGCGTAAAAATCCTGCTATCTTCAAACCGGCCCCGGCTTATGTCGCTAGGATCAGTATTGGAGGAACAGGTACGTAAGAGTCCGACTGCTAACTGCCCTCTCGAAGCACCTTCTCCAGCACTTATACTTCCTGTTGTATAACAGTTGCTGGCACTTCCATTCGATACATATCCTGCTTGATAGGAATAATAAAAAGCGCCTCCTGCCAAAACAGAAGACGCTTTCATTATTGTTTCTAAAAACGAACCTAGAAAAACACACTAATAGCGAACTGTGCCATTTGAGCCAGTGGTGCAGGATACAGTCCAAAAGCAAGTGTCCCGATCAAGCAGGCCCACATCGCAAAGCGCGCTGCGCTGCCCACTTCTACTGCCTTCTCGGAGGCTGCCTCACCGATATACATAGCCTTGGCTACCATCAGATAGTAATAAACCGATACCATACTCATGATCAGTCCAACAAAAGCCAGCCATAGATAACCGGATTGTATAACTCCGGAGAACAGGTAGAACTTACCCACAAAGCCAGCCAATGGCGGAATCCCTGCCAGCGAGAGAAGGCATACCGTCATGACTGCTGCCAGCATGGGAGAGCGTTTGCTGAGCCCATTAAACGCTTCTATAGCCGTACTGTCTGAATCAACTTCGACCGCCGTTGCAACCGCAAAGGCCCCTGTATTAGAGAATACATAGAGCATGGCGTAGAAGAGCACCCCTTTTAATCCGTAAACATTAGCGGCTACCAACCCCGTCAGGATATACCCTGCCTGGGCAATACTCGAATAAGCCAACAGGCGTTTGACATCCGTCTGTGCCAGTGCAATCAGGTTACCGATAATCATGGTTAACGCTGCCAGAACAGCCAGGGCCAGACTCCAGTTAAACTGACTGAGTGGGAACGCCACCATAAATACACGCGCCATCGCTGCAAAACCTGCTGCCTTGGAGCCAACTGCCAGATAAGTAGTAACCGGAATCGGCGCACCCTGATAGATATCCGGTGCCCACATATGGAAAGGAACCGCCGAGATTTTAAAGGCAAAACCTGCAATCATCATGACGATCCCTGCAATCAGCGCCGGCTCGGTTGTCATACTGCCAGCAATCTCACTGATCACAGTGGTTCCGCTCATCGCGTAGATTAAGCTCATACCAAATAACAGCACTGCAGAGGAGACCGCACCCAGGATGAGATATTTTAATCCCGCTTCTGTCGATAGCCCATCATTAAGAAGATAGGCAGTCAGAATATAGAAGCTGATGGTCATCAGTTCAAGACCAATATAAATGGTGATCAGATCACCAGCACAGGCCATTACCATCATTCCCAGGGTAGCAAAAATCATCAATGCATAGAATTCACTGGAACGTTCCTCAAAACGTTCGTTATACTTCACAGCACTGAACATTACCAGCAGTGCTGCAACGAGGAAAAGGATCTTAAAGAAATTCCCATAGGAATCAACCAGATATGCCCCACCAAAATAAGTCTCCGAGGAACCAAAATTCAGGATAGCATACGCCAGAACGGCCAGTAGCGCCATAACGGACAACTTGCCTACGACTACTTTGCCGCGCTGTGGAAGCACCAACCCAAAGATAAGAACCACAAGACCGATTAGACAGGTAAGGATCTCTGTTGAAAGCAGACTATAATTCATTAGAATATCCCTCCTATCTGAATAGATCCAATATGTGCAAGGAGTTCCCCAACACCGCTGTTAATCAGATCCATTACTGTGAACGGCAGAATTCCACCGATCAGAATGGCTGCCCCAAGAACGATCAAGGGTACGAGTTCAGGACCTTTCAAGTCCTGCAAATGATCCCATTCCTCTTTACGGGGACCAAACAGAACATCTCCCAGGGTTCTTAAAATGTAAACCGCTGTGAGGATAATCCCTGTAATGGCTATAATCGCAATCACCTTAAAGGTACTAAACGCCCCTACAAAGATGGTAAATTCCCCGATGAAGTTTACCGTACCCGGCAATCCAAGAGAGGCGAGACCGGCCAACATAAAACCAGTTGCCAGTCGTGGCATCTGATGGGCAAGCCCGCCAAAATCATCCACATTACGGGTATGACTCTTTTCATACAGATTCCCAATCATGGCGAAGAACAATGCTGCCATGACACCATGTGCAAACATCATCATAATCGCACCATTAATACTGATCACATTTAAGGCTGCGATACCAATCAACACATAGCCCATATGGCTGACACTGGAGTACCCGACAATGTACTTCAAATCCTTCTGACTCAAACAAATGAATGCCGCGTAAACCACATTACCAAGAGCTAGAATGACAATAATAGGGGCAATGTACTTGGCCCCAGCAGGCAGAATAAACAGCCCGATCCGGATCAAACCATAGCCACCGATTTTCTTCAGAACACCTGCATGAATCATGCTAACCGCTGTAGGCGCACCCGCATATCCATCGGGTGACCAACCATGGAAGGGAAACATCGACAACAGGGTTCCAAAACCAAAAGCCATCAGCGCATAAACAAAGATCTGGAACCCAACCGGGAACTCAACCCCTGCAAGCGTCATTATATCCATACTGGGGAAACCCAGCAGGCCTTTGGCGGTTACAAACAAAGCAATTAAACCGACCAGCAAAAATGCACTTCCGATGAGGAGGTAAATGGTCAGTTTCATGCCCGCGTATTCCTTGGTTACGCGCTTGGTAGAACCCCACATAATGACCATCAGGTAAATAGGAATAACCACCACTTCGTAGAACATGAAAAAGATAAATAAGTCGGTTGTAACAAAGGTTCCCATAACCCCTGTGATTAAAATCAGGAGCAGGGCAAAAAACTCTTTTCCCCGGGGTGAAATATTCCAGGATGCATACACGCCACTGAAACCAATAAGGTTCGTCAGTAAGAGCAGCGGCAGACTAATTCCGTCAACCCCCAGCGCATAAGAAACACCCAGATCGGCTACCCAGGGAATGTTTTCGATAAACTGCATTCCACCCGCAGAACGGTCATAAGTAATAAACACAATCAAGGACAACACGAGGCTGATGAAAGTGCTCCCAGCAGCTATATACTTGATAGCCTTTTCCTGATCCTTTGGCAGAGCCATAATAAAAATAGCGCCAATTATAGGAATAAACAGGGTTAAGGACAATAAAGGTAAATTGTTCATCTTTCATCCACCTCCCTACGCTATAGCCGTAAAGACGGCACATAAAGCTGAAATTAACAGGACAACAATCCCGGCAAACATGTAGAGTGCATACGTCTGAACCTGCCCATTTTCTGTGTATTTTAAGGCAGTGCCGGCTCGACCTGTGAAAATAGCAATTCCATTTACGATGCCATTGATCACATGGAGGTCAAACCATTCCATAACTTTTGCCGTACCATCCACAAAATATTTAATAAGTAAAGCATAGAACTCATCAATGTAATACTTATTATAAAGCAGATTATAAACGCCGCTGAAGCGTTCCTTCACTGCTTCATAATCCACGAGCTTCCTTTGATAAACGAGATAGGCCAAAACAATCCCGGCCAGTGCAATAATGGCAGAAACAATCATGATGGAAACACTCGCCTCATGATGCTGCGCACCAACATACGTAATATAATGACCAAATGCATTGTTCATCAAAGGAGATCCTACGAAACCTGCAAAAACTGAAATAACAGCCAGGATAATCAGCGGCCAGGTCATCACAGAAGGTGACTCATGCGCATGTTCCCCTGCTGTATTGCTCCCAAAGAAGGCCACGAAGATCAGTCTGAACATATAGAACGCCGTTAGGAATGCTACAAACGAACCCAGAACGTAAAGTCCCATATGCCCGCTCGCAAAGGCTCCCAACAAGATTTCGTCCTTACTCCAGAACCCCGACAGCGGTGGAATTCCACTCAGGGCCAACGCCCCAATCACAAAGGTCCATGTCGTTATGGGCATTTTCTTACTCAGGTTACCCATCTTCCAGATATCCTGTTCATCATGCATCGCATGAATCACCGAGCCGGCGCCGAGGAAGAGCAGACTCTTGAAAAATGCATGCGTCATCAGGTGGAACATCCCCGCCGTCATGACTCCAACACCCATTGCCATCACCATGTAGCCAAGCTGGGACAGTGTTGAGAAAGCAAGTATTCTCTTAATATCGTTTTGCACAATCGCAATTGTTGCTGCAAACAGTGCTGTAAAACCACCTACAACCGCTATAACCATCAACGCTTCGGCTGAAGTATTGAAGATAAAGATAGCTCTGGCAATTAAGTAAACACCCGCAGCAACCATGGTTGCCGCATGGATTAAAGCGGATACCGGAGTCGGGCCTTCCATGGCGTCAGGCAGCCACACATGCAGCGGAAACTGTGCTGATTTTCCAATCGGTCCGAAGAATAATAAGATTGAAATCATGCTCAACACACCGGTATTGGTATAATTAGCAATTTCAACAGCTAAACCATTGAAATTCAGGGTCCCGAAGATAATCTGTAAAAACAGAATTCCCAGCAGGAATCCAAAATCCCCTACCCGGTTCGTAATAAAAGCCTTTTTGGCAGCTTCTTTCGCAGAATTCCGGCCAAACCAGAATCCAATTAAGAAATAGGAACATATTCCTACCAGTTCCCAGAACACAAAAATTTGTCCAAAGTTATTGGAAACAACCAAGCCCAGCATGGAACCCGCAAAAAGACTCTGATAAGCATAGTAACTGGCAATCCCGGGATCACCATGCATATAACCAATCGAGTAGATTTGCACCAACAGAGCAATCGTTGTAACGACCAGCAGCATCACAGCTGTTAACGGGTCGATCAGTAATCCCATATCCACCTGCAGCCCTGGCATAGACAGCCAGCGCGTTCCAGCTTCATAAACGGTCCCTTCCGCAGTTGAAAAAACGGTCATAGCTACCATCACCGAAAACACAAACGAAGCAGCTATAGACAAAATAGAAACAGCTGTCGAAAATTTTGGCCAGCGATGAAAGATTAACCCGATCAACGCAAACGCCAAAAATGGTAGGAAGGGAATTATCCAAGCATTTTCTAATACATTTTGTAAAATCATAAACACCTACCTCACCATTTCAGTAGATTGAAATCATTCAAATTCACTGATTTCTTCTGTCGATAAATTGAAATCACCAGCGCTAAACCGACCGCAACTTCTGCAGCCGCCACGACGATGACAAAGATTGCAAATAATTGACCAAGCCCTGTTCCCGGCGTAATAAACTTCTCAATCGCCACAAAGTTAATGTTGACGGCATTGAGCATTAATTCTACACACATCAAAACGGCAATGGCATTTCGTTTGGACAAAACCCCAAACAAACCTATACTAAAAAGCATCGTCCCCAGAACTAAATAGTGTGAAAGTCCAATCATTTGTCCTCCACCCCTCTCGCCAAGATGATCGCTCCAACCACTGCAACCAGCAACAGGATGGCAGCCACCTCAAAAGGAACCACATATTTGCCCAGCATCAAGCCAGCCAGTAAATCAGCCCCCGCATCACCAGCTTTAACTGAACTAACCGGCCATTTGGTAAAAGCAATGGCACCTGTCATCCCAGCAAAGAACAGCACGCCTACATAACCTCCGGTTAATATGGTAGGCACGCTCTTATTAAATAGATTGGTTTCCTGCGGTTCGACATCCATGACCAGCATGATCGCAAATATCATCAGGACCGAAATCGCTCCTGCATAAACCATTATCTGCACCAGTCCAAGAAACCCTGCATTGAGTTGAAAATATACCGCGGCTACACCCAGGAAGGTAATGACCAAAAACACCGCGGAATGAACAATGTTTCGGGCGAGTACAACCCCCAGTGCTGACAGCACAGTGATCCCTGCGATCACGATGAACACTACGTCGCTTAGCGTCAAGCCAGTAACAAACGCAGCCACAACATCATTCAAATTCACGCTTACTCATCTCCTTCCTTTTGACGTTCCTTTAAGGCCTTATTCACAAACGCCGTTGCTACCTTTTTAGCCTTTTCACGATCTTCCACCATGAGAGCAGCGACCTTTTCAAGCTTCTTCTGATCTTCTGCAAGTATCTCTGCCAGGATTTCAGCCTGTTCTCCATTCTCCAGTAATTTAGTCAGAGGCTTTTGAGGGTTCTTTTGCAGTGCCATCGTCATGGCATTGATCTGTTTCTTTTGTTTCTCCTCGTCAACGGCTTGTCCGTCTGACGCTCCTTCGGACTGGATTGGATCCATTCCCTCCGGACGAGTATAAACCTTCTTTATGTCCTCACGTCGGTACTTCGATAACTCAAAATCTTTATCAAAGTGCAGGCAATTCGTCGGACAGTTTTCCACACACATATTACAGAACATACAATATTGAAAATCAATCGTGTACGTCTGCAGCTTTTTCTTCTTGGTAACTTCATCCTTAACGGATTCAATACTTAAAACATGGTTGGGACATACTTTGGTGCACATCCCGCAAACGATGCATTTTTCAAACTCAAAAATCAGATTGCCACGAAAACGATCCTGCAGTACCGGCATTTGTTCCGGGTACTGTACCGTAATCTCCCTTTCAAAGGTATGTTTGAGAGTAATTCCAAGACCTTTTACTAATCCCTTTCCATACATCTTTACCACCATCCCATCCATCTGAAGATCTCAATTCCAACCCCTGTAAGGACAATATTCGCCAGACTTACCGGAATGAGAAACTTCCAGCTAAAGGACATAAGATGGTCCATACGAATACGCGGGAAGGTCCATTTCAGGTAGAAAAACACCTGCATGACCAGATACGTCTTAACGATAATCCACAACCATGATGGCAGCCATGGACCCTGCCATCCGCCCAAAAACACTGTAGCCATCAACGCAGATACAGCAACTAGGTTGGTATATTCAGCTAGGAAGAACAATGCCCAGCGCATACCAGTATATTCGGTATAAGCCCCCGCCGTTAGTTCCTGCTCTGCCTCTGGCATATCAAAGGGGCCACGGTTTAACTCGGCCGTAGCAGCAATGAAATAGGTTATAAATGCAATCGGCTGCAGAATGATAAACCAGATATTACCCTGGGCCGCCACAATATCAGACAACCGCAAAGACCCAGCAATCATTACCACACCCAGCAACGAAAACGCCAAAGGAATCTCATAAGAAATCATTTGCGCTACAGCACGCATCGCCCCTAAGAGTGACCATTTATTATTAGATCCCCAGCCTGCCATGAATATCGCAATGGTGCTCAGTGAGCCAACTGAAATAAAATAGAATAATCCTACATTTAAATCAACGAGTTGCATCCCATCTCCCATGGGGATAACAACATAGAGCATAACCGCCACAACAACGAAAAACATGGGGGCCGTCATGAAGATCCACTTATCCGTTTGCGAAGGAATGATATCCTCCTTAGTCATCAGCTTAATCGCATCCGCAATGGTCTGAAAAATCCCAAAAGGTCCAAGACGATTCGGGCCCAATCGCTGTTGAATAAAACCAGCAACCTTACGTTCCATCCAGATAAGCACAATAACATTCAGGGTAACGATTCCTATAATGCAGACCCACTGCACAATAAGAAGAATAAAATCAGCCCATCCTGGGGATAAACCCAGACTAACCAGCCAGCCGGTAAGAGCATGGGCTATATTTAAAAACCAGTGTTCCATATATATCCGCTCCTCTAACTATCGATCTGATTCGCCTAAAACAGGGTCCAGGGCAGCAATGTTGGCAACAACGTCCTGTAGTTTTCCCCCCCGACTAATGAGGGGCAATACCATCAGGTTTACGAAAGACGGGGCCCGAACATGTAAACGGTATGGTTTTTCTCCCCCATCGGATACAAGATAGTAGCCAAGTTCACCCTTAGACGATTCAATGCGATGATAAACTTCAAGACCCTTTTCCGGTTTGATCACCCGGGGAACCTTGGCTTTCGTTTCCCCTTCCGGTATTTGGTCGAGCGCCTGCTCAATAATCCGCGCACTCTGAACAAGCTCTGCCACACGGACATTCAAACGATCCCAGCAGTCACCCGTCGTACCAAGCGGCAATTCAAAATCAAACCGATCATAAATCCCGTAGGGTTCAGCCCTGCGAATATCATAAGCAATCCCACTGGCCCGCAAATTCGGCCCGGTTACCCCATAGTTAATCGCATCTTCCGGCGTTAAAATCCCAATTCCTTTCAATCTGGCCTGAAGAATCTCGTTGCCCATGATTAATCCTTCATATTCATCAATCATTTTCGGCAGGTCATGGATAAAACTTCTGGCAGCCGGAATAAACTCATCAGGCAAATCCTGTGCAATGCCACCCACACGCATATAAGAAGCAACCAGACGTTGTCCACTAGTCATTTCAAACATATCCATAATGCGTTCCCTGTCACGCATACAATAAATCAATCCTGTGGTAGCCCCTAGATCTATGGCAAGACTGCCAATAAAAATAAGATGCGATGCTATACGTGAAAACTCAGCCATAATCACACGTATGTACTCGGCACGTTCAGGTACTTCCACACCAATTAATTTTTCAACTGACTGAACATAACCCAGCGTCGGAAGATGGGTGGCAAGGTAATCCAGACGGGATGTATACGGAACAAATTGTGCATAGGTTCTGTCTTCAGCGATTTTCTCAACCGCACGATGAACATAACCAAGATGAACGATGGCATCCGTCACTATTTCCCCATCCAATACAGCCTCGACATGCAATCCCCCATGGGTACTGGGATGGACAGGGCCAATATTAATTTTAAATTGATCTGTTTCTAACATACCCTATCTCCCTTCCATCTTAAAATCTTTACGTAATGGATGTCCTTCAAAATCATCAGGCAGAAGCACCCTTATTAAATTGGGATGCTTTTTAAATTTAATCCCCATTAAATCATAGACTTCCCGTTCCTGCCAATCGGCTGTCGGCCAGACTGAAAAAACAGAATCAATTTCGGCTTTATTTCTTGGCACGCTTGTTTTTATAGCGATTTTATCATTTTCCGGAATCGAATAAATATGATAAACGATTTCAAATGTTTCACCATAGTCAACCGAACTCAGATTAGCCAGATGGTTAAAGCCATAGTTTTCCCGAAGGTTTTTCGCCAGACCCAGTACCTCTCCAGGTGCAACCCGTAAAAAGGTAAAAAACGAGTCCGAAGAAACCTCCATTTTTTCACCCAATTGTTCCTGTAATGCCTGCAGCATATCTTCCAGGCTGTATTCGCTCACGATTTATCATCTCCTATATATAGCATATATCGCGGTTTTAACCATTTTATTGGCTTTCTACCTTCTTTTTCAGTTCCAGCATGCCATGAAAAAGCGCTTCCGGACGTACCGGACAACCTGGGATATAGACATCCACATCAAATATAGAATCAGCCCCTGGTAAGACACTGTATCCATCAGCAAAAGGACCACCACTTGTAGCACAATTCCCCATCGCAATAACCCATTTAGGTTCAGGCATCTGCGCATAAACTCTTTCCACTACCGGTTTCATTTTCAGTGTGATAGGCCCTGCTACGATGAGAACGTCTGCCTGTCTCGCAGCTGCTCTGAACACCTCATATCCATAACGCGCTATGTCGAAACGCCCGGCCCCCGCCGCCATCATCTCAATAGGGCAGCAGTTGCAGCCATAAGACATGGGCCAGAAGGAATGTGACCGTCCCCAATTCCACAGCTTTTCAAAGGTAGTAACGATAACATTGTTTTTTGCCAGTACATCTTCGTCATTCTCTCTTATTGCCACTCCAGTGCACCCTCTTTCCACGCATACCACAGCCCAATAACCAGGATGGCGATAAATATAAGCATTTCTACAAAAGCAAACACGCCCAGACTGTTAAACTTTACAGCCCAGGGAAAAAGGAATACGGTTTCAACATCAAAAGCCAGAAACACCAACGCGTACAGGAAATAATTAACCCTGAAACGAATCCAGGTCTTCCCGATTGTGTCTACGCCGCATTCATAAGGTTTGAGTTTGTCTTCTGTATCTGCTGGTTTGGGTCTGAATAACCACGAAGCCGCCATCGCAGCCAGAGGAAATGCCAGAGTAAGTACCAAAAAGATACCTATGCTTGCATAATCCGATAACATGAATCTACCTCCTTACCTATGTGTAATATTATCCCTATCCTTATGTTTTTTACCCGACCTGAAGCCACAAAAACATCCCTGTGGCAAATAAACATTTCCCACAAGGTCTTTTGATTCCTCCGGTCATAAAACCAGAATTGCATACAGAAATCGCGCTTTTTTTCATACCATCATTGAAATAAGCGCTCTGCTCACATGATTCTGATTTTACTGAATAATTCATTTGTGATTAGTTTAACAAACTCAACAAAATAATAACATGTTTCGTAGTATTTAGACAAGGATTTAGCACCAAAAGTCGCTATTATTGCATATTTTTAAAATATATTTTATATAAATTAAATTTATGTCATGGTACCTTCAATCAACATTCAAACAAAGCAATATATTTTTCTTCTTATGAAGCACCCGCGAAAATATTTTCTGCGAGTTATTAACCTCCTGTATTTATTTAATAAATAGCAGACCATTTTGTTCACACAAACTACAAACCGCTAAAATAAATTGCAAATATTATGCCAAATATACCAGTATAAAAAAGAGGGGATTTTAGGTGCTTGTAAGAATTGTATAAATGACGTGTTTTAAACTATTGCTTATTTTTTTATACACCCACCTGTCCAAAAATGTGCAGCATGTCCGCATTCAAAATAATGCTTGTCGTTCGCACACGTGCAACCATAAAAGTATACTATTAAAGATAAAGAACCATAGGAGAGTTGAATGATGCAAAAATTTATTTATTGTCCGCTTTGTGCAACCAAACTTGAGGAGTCTCATATTGAAGACCGTCAACGTCAATACTGCCCAAACTGCCATTACGTTCACTACATCAATCCCATTCCCGCCACCGCAGTCATCGGTGAACGAGACGGCAAAATCCTGCTCATTAAGCGTGGCATGGAACCGGGAAAAGGTTTGTGGACTCTTCCCAGTGGGTTTATGGAAGCATCTGAAACCCCTGAAGAAGGGTGTTTGAGAGAGTTACAGGAAGAAACAGGTATGCATGGTGAAATCACCAGTTTAATCGGTGTTTTTCATGAATACTCCAAGATGTATGGAGATATTTTAAATATTTTTTATCACGTAAACCTGGATGAAGGGATCCCCATCGGCGGGGACGACGCAGATGACGCCGAGCTTGTCCCCATTGAAAAAATAGAAAACCTGGGATTTCGTTGTTTCAATCTGGCATTTGCAAAATTCAATGAAGCACGAAATAAAAATAAATAGAAATATTATTATTTAAGGAGGAAAACATCATGAAACGAATTGGTTCCATATTTCTGACCGGCCTTGTTACACTTTTGCCAATTGTTATCTCTTTATATATTATCATCTGGATATTTACCGCTATTGACAGTATTCTAGGGCCGTCGATAGTTCAAATAACAGGTCATTCGCTGCCCGGGGTGGGTTTTGTATTAACAATTATTCTAATTCTCCTGATAGGTATGCTGACAACCAACTGCATCGGTAAAAAACTACTGTCCTGGTCTGAAGTTCTATTCTCTAGGACTCCCTTGCTGGGAAAAATCTATCTGACCATTAAAAGAATCATTGGTTCCCTGCTCTCACAGGATAAAAATGCATTTAAAAAGGCAGTCTTAGTTGAATTCCCCAGGGAAGGTCTCTATTCCATGGGTTTTATTACCAATGATAATTTTTCCTATATTGATGAAGAAAATTACTGCCTTTTTATACCCACTACACCAAACCCTACATCCGGCTATTTTATCGTTGCCCCCAGAGACAAGGTTCGTTTACTGGACATTCCGGTAGAACAGGCCATGGAAATATTAATCTCTGCAGGTACAGTTACCAATGCATAAATTTAGTATTTAAACGATACAATTTTTAGTAGAGCTTGAAAGGAGAACGTTATTTATGAAAGATATTGCCTATAATAAAACGGCGGAACAATTCTTGGAACAACTTCCGAAAGGAGCTTTTCTAACCGTTCAGTCCGACGATCGCCTCAACACAATGACGATTGGATGGGGAAGCCTGGGGATTGCGTGGAGAAAACCGGTATTGATGGTCATGGTCCGATATTCACGTTTCACCCACGAATTATTGGAAAATGCTGCTGATTTTACCGTCAGTGTTCCGCTGGATACAGCTATGAAACCAGCCCTGTCCACAGCAGGATCCAAATCAGGAAGAGACATCAACAAATTTGAAACCGCTAATTTAACCGCCCAACCATCAAAAATTGTACAGTCTCCCGTTATCAACGAATGCGACCTGTTTTACGAGTGCAAAATCATCTACCAACAGTCCATGGACCCAGCAGAAATGCCATCGGAAATAAAAGAAACCTTTTACGGAGACGATGATTTACATGTCATGTATTTTGGAGAGATTGTAGCCAGCTACACGAAGGAATGATATAAGTGAGGGATGACATGACACAGGGGGACGGTCTTGGTGTGTCATTTTTCAATAAAGGTTTTGCTTTAATTTAAACAAATCGTTAAAAATGACACACCAAGACCGTCCCCCTGTGTCATCGGCTAATGTTCTATTAGGACTTCATATTGATGTCCATTTAGAACCGAACGAATCAGGCTGCGGGCAATTTCCCGATCTACCTCCCAGTAACTCGCTCCCGAGTTCGGATCAATCCAATGGTAACCGGGAAGCGTCTGGGACTGAATATTGGTAGAATCATACAGGAAACACAATTTGGTCAAAAATAAGATATCGTTGAAACTGATATTTGTTACCACGTTCTCTTGAAGTTCAGGTACCAAACGCGGAAGTTTAACTAGGGTGGATGGTTCAAGGACCTTTTCAGTTAACGCTTTCATCAGGCGCTGTTGTCGTTGAGTGCGGCCAATATCAGCACTCGGTTGATTTCGAAAGCGCGCATATTTGAGTGCTTCCCGTCCATTCAAGTGTTGATAACCCTTTTCCAAATAAACGTTAGACCTAGCACTGTACAATCGTATGTCAACATCCATATCTATTCCACCGAGCATATCAATCATTTTCTCAAAACCTGAAAAGTTAACCAGGACATAATGGTCTACATCCACCCCCATCATGTTTGAAGCCACTTCACAGGTCGCTTCCGGCCCTTTGACGAAATTAACACTATTGATCTTGTAAAAGCCCTTTACCGGCGCATAAAGTCTCGTATCTCTGGGTATCCACACCAGAACCGCCTTTTGAAAAGACGGATGAATACTAACCAGAATAATCGTATCTGAACGGGCATTGATCTCGTCCGGACGGGCATCACTTCCCATTAAAAGAATATTAATATCCTTGCCCCGATCTGCTTTGCTCTCAATTGATTCAGCAGATAATCGATTAAAGTGAACATAGATTGGCACAACAAACAGCAAGATGAGAATCCCTGCAATAATCAACCCGGTCTTTCGAACATTCATATAACACCAGAACCCTTCTGCACGTTATATTTCTATCTTAATAAATATGCAAAGCCCCTCTGCTAAATACCTCTGCTATTCTTAGGAATCTATTATGCGCATTTAACAGATAATACGAAATAAGAAAGGTTGAATAGACGCGGACTTACGCAGACTTTTTGGACCTTCGCAGACTCATTTTTATTTTTTTGATATTGATTATTACGAAAATAGAAAAGTAAAACAGACACGGATTGACCGGATTTACACACCCTTTGGGTACAACACTCGAGAGTGCAACTTATACTCCCTCTGGTCGTTTAAATTGGATGCTGATGCTCCCTTCGGTCACTTTTAAATAGGTCGCGGATTTTTTTATGGGTCGGAAGCTGAAGCTTCCTCTAAGATGATAGATCGTTTTTCATCTTCCGTAGTGAAGGCTTCAGCCGCCAGCAACAGCTAACCCTTCTACGTTATTTTCATCGGTGGTTGTGGCTTATGACCATGGTGGATTCCCATGCAAAAGCCAACAAATTATTACTAATTCCTCAAGTTGGATAACGTTTGCCTTATTTACACAGCAATTATTGCATAGGTTAATTCTAATTCATCGGAAGATAAAGCATTCTTTATAAGTTGAAAAAGATTATCAAAAAAGTCCGCGAAAGTCCATTAGGTCCGCGTCAGTCCGCGTCTATTTAACTTTTTCCCTTACTGCGCATTATCTGTCTAATTAGAAATTTAAAAACCGACTTGCACCGGTTTTTTCAAGGTTTATATCTAATTGTTCTGGGTCTGTTCTTCCGTATTTGTATCCGGAGAAGTTGGGGGTGCGGCAGGTTCTTTTGTAACCTCAGAGATATTCTGTTCATTCTCTGGTATTAATTCGTCTTCCAGACTGTCTGCCTCCTGATCCGTTTGAACCTCCTGGGGTTCCTGATTTGTCTGTTCACCTTCAGACTCGGTTTCTCCGTTTGTGTCAGCGGTTTCATCCGCTTCTGCAGGCTCTGTATCCGGCATAGTCTCCACCGATGTTTCAGGTACCGATTGAACCGGTTGAGAGATAGGCCTCATCCCTGGCGGTGGATCAATTGCGACATCGAAAAACTCCCCTGCCAGCAGTGAGGGCAGTATAATTGCTGCCGTTTCCTTATCCACTTCCCAGTAAGAAGCGCCTGTCTTCGGATCAGAATAAGGATAACCGGGCAAGGTTTGCGCTGAAATGGTACTTTGCTCAAAATCCTTTGCCATTCCCGCCAGATAAATCATATCCTTGATCGGTAAGTTCGTATGCACATAACCAGCAATTTCCGGCACCAAACGGGTTAATTTAAGTATATTCCTGGTCTTGAACATTTCCTCGACAATCGCTTTGACAAACTTCTGCTGCCTTTGCGTACGCCCAATATCCGCTGTTGGACCGCCGCGATAACGCACATAGTTCAGCGCCTGCTGCCCATCAAGATGCTGCTGTCCTTTGCTGATATTAATAGCTAGTTCCGGATTGATGTCATCAGTATGAACCATATTCTCTTCCACATCGATATTCACTCCACCCAGGATATCAATGATGTTTGCAAAGCCATCAAAATTTGTTACAACATACTCGTCTATTTTGGTATCCAACAGTTCACTAACTGCCTTGCAAGCATCCTCTGGACCCTCTATGTAATTAACCCCATTGATCTTGTCCGAAGCTCCGTTCCGATTAATGATACGCGTATCCCTCGGAATACTAACAATCGCAATGTTTTTAGTTTCAGGATCAATAGACACTACCATCATGGTATCAGACCGTGAATTCGATTCAGTATCCCTGGCGTCAATGCCCATAAATAGAATATTAATGGCCTTTCCCTGAAGGTGTCTGCTCTCAACAGATGCAAATAGATGCGAATCCATCCATTTGCCTATCAAAACCCCAACGCCAAAGGCACCAATAAAAACCACAATAAATAATAAAACGATCTTTTTTTTATTAAGGTTCGTCACGCAAAACAGCCCTCTTCCACCAATACTTTATAAATCCAATTTATTGTACTCCCATGGAAGAGGACTGTCTATCTATATTTTTTGACCTAGTTATGAATGTGCAAAGTGTTTTGACTTGCTTAAAATATTGATTTAAACAGTCAGTGCATTCACAACTAAAGGATTATACGTTCAAGCTGGTCCAGTAAGCACTCCAAACCCTCTCCTGTCTCGGCAGAAACATAACACCCCTGGCCCGGGAAGATATCTAATTTATCTACTTTGTTAAACACCGTAAGGACCTTCTCCGCATCTGCACCCAGGTCAAAGAGCACCTTCTCAACCACCTGCATTTTTTCCAGATAATTGTGATCAGAAGCATCCACGACATGCAGCAAGAGATCAGCCTCCACCACTTCTTCCAGCGTAGAACGAAAAGCGGCTACCAGATGATGGGGAAGGTTCTGAATAAACCCTACTGAATCGCTCAGTAGCACCTCGTTCCCTGAAGAAAGCTTAATCCTTCGAGTGGTGGTGTCCAGGGTTTGAAATAGACGCGCATCCGCATCTACCTGTGCCTGTCCACTTCGATGACCAGTTGTACAGAGTCGGTTGAATAGCGTTGATTTCCCCGCATTGGTATAACCCACCAGAGAAACCACCTGCAATCCTGCCCGTTGGCGCTGTTTCTTCTGGTTTTGCCTGGTTGCCTGCACCTTTTCCAGCTGCCGTTTGATCTCTTTGATTCGATCACGGATATGCCTTTTATCCAGCTCCAGTTTTTGTTCTCCGGCGCCTCTGGTCCCAATCCCCCCACCCAAGCGGCTCATCTCCTTGCCAAAGCCCGTTAATCGAGGCAAACGGTATTCCAGCCTAGCCAGTTCAACCTGTAGTTTTCCCTCTCTTGAGCGAGCTCGCATACTGAATATATCAAGAATCAACATACTTCGGTCGACGACTCTAATCTCCAGCGCCGCCTCCAGATTTCGTTGCTGAACCGGGGAGAGTTCATTGTCAAAAACGACCAGATCAGGTTCCAGTTCCTCTATGAGATGCGCGACTTCCTGCACCTTTCCTTTGCCGATATAGGTTGCCGCAAGCGGCCTTTCCCGGGGCTGTACAATCTCGGCAATAACAGTTCCCCCTGCAGCCTCTACCAGTCCTCCCAGTTCCGCAAAAGAAGAATCAAAATCATATGCGCTTTGCTTCAATTTCAAACCCACTAATATTGCTTTCTCAGATTTGCTTTGTTCCATCCTTTAACTCCTCTGCATAATGTTTAGTGTCTCTTATTCCTTGTTTTTTGCTTTACACCAGTCGTTTTTGACTTGCGCTTCTGATCATCACGTTTCATCTCAGACGGTTTTCCCCGTCCTGCCTCACGTACTAAAGCCCTGGGAGAAGTGCCGATCAAATCCTCTCGACCGCACTCCTTCAAGGTTTTGCGTACCAACTGCTGGTTTTCCTTACTGCGAAACTGCAACAAGGCCCGCTGTGCTTTTCGCTCGGAGGTGCTGGCAGGAACATATACCTTTTTTCCGTCAAGAGGATTTAAGCCTGTGTAATACATACATGTAGACTCGGTCATAGGTGTCGGTGTGAAATTCTGCACCTGTTCGGGATAATACTGCATTGAATCTCGAACAAACTCTGCCAGTTCAATGGTTTCCTTCAACCCGCTTCCAGGATGAGCGGAGATAAAATACGGAATCAGGTACTGCTTTTTACCCAGCTTTTGATTGGTTTCATCAAATGCACGAACAAAGGCCTCATATTTCTTTTTCTCTGGTTTTCCCATCAATCGCATGATAGGGTCAGAAACATGTTCAGGCGCAACCTTGAGCTGCCCTCCAACATGGTATTTGCAAAGGTCACGCAGGTAACTTCCCGTAGCATCCGTTAATATCAAATCATAACGCACCCCCGAGGCAACACGGATATGCTTGATATCCTTGATACTTCGCAGCACTCGCCACAGCTTTACAGAGGGTGACTGATCCGTATTTAGATTTTTGCAAACAGAAGGGTACAGACAACTGATTCGAATACATTTTTTGCATTTTTCCTGATCCTTGCCAGATAGCCCAAACATATTCGCTGACGGTGCACCCACATCAGGAATGCTCCCTTTAAAATCAGGATGCCTGATGAAAGATTGCGCTTCTCTAGTCAGAGAATCTACACTGCGATTCTGAATAAATTTTCCCTGATGAAGCCCGATTGAGCAAAACGCACATCCACCGAAACACCCTCGATGAGTAGTTATCGAGAATTGCACCGGCTTCAGGGCGGGAATCCCTCCAGCACTTTCATACATCGGATGGTACTGACGCAAAAACGGGATATCATAGATGCTATCCATCTGCTGCGTCGTTAAGGGAATTCGCGGTGGATTTTGAATAACCCACTGGTCTCCATGTTTTTGAGCAAGTGCCCTGGCACAGTAGGGATTGATATTCTGAATGGTCTTTTTTGTAGCCTGTGCAAATGCTTCTCTGTCGTCTTTTATTTCTTCATAGGATGAAATTTTCTCACTATCTTTGGGTAACCGTGCACTGCGAAAACATGTTCCTCTGATATTGGTGAGAGCTTCAATTCTCTTGCCGGCCTTCAGCTTTTGTGCAATCTCCAGCAGACAATCCTCCCCCATACCATAGGACAGCAAGTCCGCCTTACTATCTAACAAAAGAGACCGCCTGACCTTTTCACTCCAATAGTCATAATGTGCCAGACGTCGAAGACTGGCTTCCACGCCCCCAATGATAATCGGTATACCCGGGTAGGCTTCTTTTAACCGGTTGCAATAAACCAGGGTCGCACGATCAGGCCGAAATCCAGCCTTGCCACCTGGAGAATAGATATCTTCATGGCGTTTTTTCTTATCCGCTGTATAATGGTTGACCATACTATCGACATTTCCGGCCGAAACTGCAAAGAAAAGACGGGGCTGCCCCAGTTTTTGAAAATCCTCCAGAGACCGCCAGTCAGGCTGGGCAATTATTCCAACGCGATATCCATGCTGTTCCAAAAATCGTCCCAGCAAAGCAGCTGCCCAGGCCGGATGATCAACATAGGCATCACCACTGACAAATACAACATCCAGATCTTCCCATCCTCTCTGAGCAAGGTCATTTTTATTCACAGGCAAAAATTCCATAAGTTGCTTCATTCCTTACATTCAGCTTAATCTTTAGCCAATTATACCCTATCCACTATATGATTCCCACTTTTACTGATAGCTCTGCACCTATACCATCAAAGTACGTCAAACAAAATAAAATCCGACTTTCGCTGAACCACTGCACAGCAAAAGCCGGTCTATACCAGACATATTTTTTCCCAACACACTTATACTAATTTAGGCCGATGTTACGCATATGACAGATTATGCGCAGTCAACTTTGGGGACGGTTCTTAAAGTTGACTTGTTAGGTTTATCAAATATAAAGGGTTCATCGGCTTTCTTCAAGTCAACTTTAAGAAGAACGAAATCGCTAGCGATGGCTTTTTAGACTTAACTAAATAAAAAAGTTCCACAAAAACAGAAAAAGTATACCCATTCTATGGTATTGTTAAAATCGCTAAACCAAAACAAGCCAGCAGAAAGGTATACTTTTTCGTGTTTATGATTATAGCATTTGTTAAACCAATAATACATCTATTTTTTAGATATACCAGAGCCCCACCTACCTTCCTACGCGATGAAATGATTTACACCATTAATACGTAGGAGGTAATTAATATGAAGTCATACCAAGAAGAAATCGAAATTTACTTTGAGCTCAAAGGGGCACCAGAGTCTACTAAAGAATCGTATATGCGAAGGATCAAAGCTTTCCTCGCTTTTATTCAAAACAGCGGAAAGTCTATAGAAGATATTACTGAACGGGATATCCAACAGTACATCCTCTATCTTAAGAACGAAAAAGGTCTGTCAGCAGGGACCATCAACAACTATAGTTCTGCCATCCGGTTTTTTTACACTAACGTATTGGACAAGGTTTGGAATCCACAAAAGTTACCTCGTATGAAACGAAGGGCTCATTTTCCTGTCATTCCACCTCGATCATCGTATTTCTGCCCATACCTTGCGTCATTGTTTTGCAACTCACTGCCTGGAAAATGGCGTAGCACTTGTTAACATCCAAGAAATGCTAGGGCACAAAAATATTAAAACCACTTGTATCTACCTGCATATGACCTCTAAAAGCGCATATTTCTGTATGCGATGAGTGCGGCCATGCAATGATCTTTTACAATTCATGAAGGAACCGCCATTGCCCCTCGTGTCGGGGGATTAATAATGCGGTGTGGGTCGATGCCAGAAGCCAGGATATTCTAAATGCACCTTACTTCCATCTTGTTTTTACCATGCCCCAAGAGCTTCACTCACTGATTTATCAGAATCAGAGATTACTCTATGACCTGATGTACAAAGTGGTTGCTGAAACCATTTTTGAACTCTCCCAAGACAAAAAGTATCTGGGTGCACAGCCAGGATTTTTCTCTATCCTGCATACCTGGGGCCAGGACCTGCACTTTCATCCACATATCCATACCGTAGTCCTCGCAGGTGGACTAAACAAAATGAATAAATGGCATCGCAGCGGCGACAAGTTCTTTATCCCGGTAAAGGTGCTTTCTAAAAAGTTTCGAGGCAAATACCTATACTTTTTAAAGCAGTACTATCAGGAAAAACTACTTGCCTTCTACGGGGATGCAAAGCAATACGAGAATCCTGAGCTCTTTCAAAAATTACTTGACCAGTGTTACGAAAAGGACTGGTATAGCTACGCTAAAGAACCTTTTTCAGGGCCTCTGGCGGTGGTGAAGTATCTAGGCAGATATACCCACCGAATCGCGATTTCTAATCAGCGGATTGTTTCAATGGATGAGAACACGGTAACCATAGCGGTCAAAGACTACAAAGAAGGAACTGTCTCGTGATGGGTTCGGAAACTAAATACTGCTTACAGCACCCCTTTATTGGGGGAGGGGGGAGGTATGCCCAAATGGAGGCTTTTTTCAAAGAAACCTGTACAGGAGATACAAAATCTTTAATGTATATGCTATTTTGGTGCGAAAAACGAACGAAGGGAAAAGATTGAAAACCCATAGGTTATACGTGACGCGACTTCCTTCTTCTTGGGCAATCAAAAATTTTGCGGATATTTCATTAAGGCCCAGTTATCAATCATCACCGATAACTGAGCCTTATTTTGCGCAAAACTTCCGATTGAACCCTTTAAGAACCGTCCCCAAAGTTGACTGCGCATAATCTGACTACTGCGTCTCTTCTTCAAATTCAATCAGTTCCTCGCTTAGTTCTTCCCAGTTGTTCAAAGCATCTATGAGGGATTGATCGATCTGGCGATATTCATCATTGTAGCTGCGGGATTTTTCTTCGTCGCTGTAAACATCGGGATCGGATAGCAGGTTTTCGAGTTCCTGTTTTCTGTTTTCCAGGTCATGGATAAGGCTCTCACATTCCTCAATTTTCTTGTTCAAAGAACGCCTGAACCGTTGTTCTTCTTTTTGGCGTTCTTTGATCTCTGCCTGTTCCTGCATAGCAACTTTTTTCTCGGGGGCTTTTTCAACGGTCCGTTCCTTTTCCAGCCATTTTTCATGGTAATAGCTATAGTTGCCCCAGTAGCACTCCACTTCCCCCTCTTCCAGTGCCAGTACACCATCCGCAACCTGGTCTATAAAATATCGGTCATGGGAAACCACCAGAACGGTTCCCTCATACAGGGCGAGAATCTGTTCTACCGCCTCCCGGCCATCGATATCCAGATGGTTGGTTGGTTCATCCATGATGAGCAAATTAGCACCCGACAAAAGCATTTTCAGAATACCCAGTCTCCCTCTCTCACCACCACTCAAATCGCCCACCAATTTATAAACATCATCCTCTGAAAAAAGCATTCCGCCCAGAGCCGTACGCGCTTGTTCCAGTGTCATATCAAAATTGCGAAACACTTCGTCTAAAACAGTCGCTTCTGGATTCAGATCTTCAAACTCCTGTGAAAAATAGGCTATTTCCACCCGGCTACCGATTCGAATCACACCTGTATCCGCAGGAATACGATCAGTAATGATTTTCAATATCGTGCTTTTCCCTGACCCATTTGGACCAATGAGTGCCAGTTTTTGCCCTTTTTTCACCTGGAGGTTAACCTCACGGAATAACTGCTGATTCCCGTAGGCTTTGCTAAGGTCCTCAATGAATAGCACATCCTGCCCACTTTGCTGATTCATGTTAAGTGTATGGGCCTGCAAACCATGCACCTTATCGGGTGCATCAATGCGCTCCAAACGCTCCAATTGAGATTGACGTCCCCGGGCCTGTTTAGATTTGATCCCTACTTTAAAGCGCCTGATATAAGCCTCTGTCTCCTCTATATGTTCCTGCTGTTTTTCATAAGCGCGCATCTGGGCGAGATCTTCTGCAGCACGCTTTTTGACATATTCACTATAGTTACCCGTATAGGTCTGCATTTTCCCATTTCTAATCTCGGCAATCCTGGTTGCAACTTTATCCAAAAACATACGATCATGCGAAACAACCAGTACGGTCTTCGGATAATTCAATATAAACCCTTCCAGCCATTCCACCGAATTCATATCCAGGTGATTGGTCGGTTCATCCAACATGAGAATATCTGGAGATAAGGCCAACAGTCTCCCTAGATTCAAACGCGTCTTTTGTCCCCCGCTGAATTGTTCCAGGGGTTTATCAAATTCCTCCTGTGAAAAACCCAGCCCAACCAGGATTCTTCTGGCTGTGGTTTCACAGGCATACCCGTTGGCCTGTTCATATTCCTCTGTTACCCGAGCATACTCTTCCATAATATGCTCCAGATCATTTTCCCCGTGCGCCATAGCTTGTTCCAACTGCCGCATCTGCTGCCGCTTCTGAATAAGATCGGTAAAACTATCCATAACCCCTTCCCATGCAGTCATTCCTGCAGGGAAATCGTTCAATTGATCCATGCATCCCAATGAAATAGAAGCGGATTTAAACACTTCTCCTTCATCCGGTTGCAAGGCACCGGTCAAACATCCCAGAAACGTTGTTTTTCCCGACCCATTTGCACCAATCAGACCCACGCGTTCTTTCTCATTTACCGCCAAGCTTATCTCCTTGAGAACCTGACGTTCTCCAAACCATTTGGATATTTTTTGTGCTTGAAAGACTATCATTTCTTCACCAACATTAGAATTATTTTATAACAACACTATACAATATATCATTTTCCCCATCTCTGGTCACTTGAAAAAACCTGTTGTTTTTATTTAAGCGCCGAACACAGCTTGATAAGATACACATAAAGTGTTATTTATGAGCAATGGAATTCATAAAACACAATATCTTAAATAAAAAACGAACCTTTTCGCCGACAATATACTCATACATACAGAAGCGAGGTGATAATTTGAATACAGAAGCATTAGTACAAATGTCCAGAAAAGGAGACAAGGATGCCTTAGTACAGCTAATCATGGCACAAAAGGATGAAGAAATAATGTTGGAAAAACATTTATCTAAACTAAATCTAAAATACCAGGAAGTGATCAAGCTCCGGTATTATTTGGACTTGGATTATCAAAGCATTGCCGATGTCATTCAAATACCTGTTGGAACCGTAAAATCACGTATTTCAACAGGTCTCAAAAAACTGAAGGAAAGCCTGGGAGGTGATGATCTTGAAGCAAGTGGAAGATATGTTGAGTGAAAAGAAATTAGGAACAGAGGTTCCGGAGGAACTTGAAACACGTTTACATAATGCCTTGCAAAACCGCAAACCACGCATCCGAATCAAAAACAATTGGCAGATAAAGATAGCCGCTGTCCTCGTTGTCGTATTATTAGCAGGATTCCATTCCGATACATTAGCCAATTTTGGAAAAATGATTATTGGTTATGATCAAGTGATGAATGGTACATTAAATGATCTTAACGAGATGGGAAAAGGTCAGGTAATAAATGAAAGCTATACCTCCAAGACCGGGATTATCGTTACCCTTGACGGAATCATGCTGGATGATAATCAGCTTATCGCCTTTTACTCTATACAGAACCCTTCGGGAAATATTGAAAACATATCACTTGCAGGTTCCTCTTTTGAAGGAGAAAAAGGCCGCTATGATCATCACAGTGGACAGGGCATGACAAACACTGAAAAGTCAGAAGAAAGTTGGGTCGCCAGCTATGAGGTCCCCCCTTCGTCGGAAAAAAATTTAAGTTTTTGTTTCTCCATTATCGACGAAAATCCAATAGAAGATGTTCAGGAACCGGGCAAGGTTTCCTTTATCCTGGATCGAAACAAGGCCATGGGACACAGTTTGAAAAAAGGACTGCATGATACGATTAAAGTTGATAACGCCCTGATTCGGTTTAAATCCATTGTTGCTTCCCCAACCAGCACAGTTGTCAAAGGATCTATTCAAAATATCTTTGAATTAGCATGGGATTATTTCACTAAAGATAGAATCAGACCTTATATCTTAGAATTAAAACTGATCGCAGACGGGCAAGAGATTGCTCATCAATCTGGAAATATACACACTGACAGATACGGAATTACTTTCGAAAAACAATTTGACGCCTTGCCGACAGATTTGAAAAAGTTACAAATTGAACTGGTTAGTTTTCGTGCAGACTATGATGTTCATCAACAAATGGAGCTTAATAAATCTTCAGAAGAACAGTCAATGGAAATCCTGGGGCAACATGTTGTAATTAATAAAGTATGGGAATCCGAAGGGGATACGTATATTAATATCACTTCAGAAGGAAGTGTGATTCTTTCAAAAATATATCTCATGACAGATGGCAGGCGATTAAATCTGGAAGAAACCATCGCGGATAATTATGCTGAAAAGGCAGATGGCGCCGAGACTCACACCCGAACCCTGCATTTCACCGGAACTGCCGGTAATGATATAGAAATGCATATCGATCGGATCTCATATACAAAAACATACAATCAGATCATTGATATACCTGTAGATTAAGAAAAAACAATCAGGCATATGTATAATTTGTTTGTAAATATTTAACACTAGTTATTAATAACACATGTAAAGGAGGTCTTAATACGGACGAATACGATAAGAATTCAAACAAAGTAGGGATACGAAAATTTTTCGAGGATCTATTCAGAAGCGCTTACCCTGACAGGAAAAACAAAGACAATAAGCCAAACGAATAAAAAGGACCCATCCGGGTCCTTTTTATTCGTTTTTTCTTTCATCATAAATGTGCAGAAATGAAGAATTGACTTCCTTTACTACTGTCCTATACACTGAAACAAAAGTATCCATTAATCAAGAATAATACCTGCTTCGCCTTTACAAAACCTTATCTTTTCAAATACACATAATCGGTCGTTGCACTTGCAATCAACCGGTTTTCAGCATTTAGTGCTTCCGCATGCATATGTACAACGGTTTTCCCAGCAGATGTCACCGTAGCCTTTATCACCAATTCGTCACCAGCAAAAATAGGCCGATGATAACTGGTGTGTATATCAATAGTAGCCGTCAGGCTCTTCATCACAGCATGACTCAATGGCCCAAAAACATTATCAAAAGCCGCCGTAATAAACCCACCCTGCATGGACCCTGCCGGATTCAAATAGGATTCAAGGACCGGAAAAGCTACCTTAAGACTTTTCTCCGGAACATATTCAATCATTCTTCCCTGCATGGAAAGAAAACAGGGAGGTGCATCACCAATATTTTTTTGATCCTCTACCTCAATTTTTGCACCATACGCACCTTCATAAGCTGTCATTTTCTAACCTCCCGCTTGTGACCCAGCGGAGCCGTTCCGCTGAATTACCACAAAAATTCATTCTGCATACTATTCGCCATAGAAGCCTTAACCCCTTTATCGAATTAAAAAATTATTATTCAATAAGCGCCCACGCAAAACCAATAAAGGCGAATCATCATCGGATTCGCCCAGTTGATTTCATCTGATTTTTTCAGGCAGTTCTATATAAAAGGTCACTCCTTTTTCTTGATTATTGGCAGTAATAGTACCTCCATGCCGAACAACTACCTGTTGTATGATCGCCAATCCCAATCCAAATTGGCCGCTTTTTCCAATCTGATATTCCTGAAACAATTTATCCATCATTTCTTCTTCAATGAGAGGTCCGTCATTCCAGATTCGAATGGTGATGGTGTTTTCGTTCCTTCTTATGTTTTGACTTAATTGAATGCCTACTGTATTTTCCGCGTAACGGATCTGATTATCCAGAAGGTTTTCAATAGCTACCTTCCATTGCTCATAATTGCCTTTGATCCGATGCTCATCAAGATCCATGCACCATTCAAGTTCAGGGCGCTGCCAGCGCAGTAAGTTCACTACATTTTCAATCAGTTCCCCGAGATTAATATCGTCATTATGTTCCTGTTGATGAATCGATAGATAATCAACTTTATTCAAATACAACAGATCACGAATTCGCTTTTCCAGCCGGCTGGCTTCCTCATCGATGACCTGGATACTGCCTTCCAGACCTCCCCGGGGGAAAATACCGTCCGCAATCGCCTGTGCATAGCTTCGAATCACCATGACCGGTGTTTTTAGTTCATGTGAAATGTGCTGAAGAAAAGATTGCTGAATTTCATCCTGTTTAACCAGTTGAGACCGCATTCTTTCAATCGATTGTCCCAATCTGCCAATCTCATCATTTTGATCAAATACCAGCGGTTCAAACCAGTCCCGGCTGGCTATTCGCCGCACCTGCTCCTCCATGGTAATTAAAGGACGCGACAGATACCGTGCCAACCAGAAGGCAAGCAGCCAACTCAATACCAACAAGGCCGCTATGATCCAGAACAGCTTTTGAAAGAGTGTACTTACCAGGTCATTTTGATAGGATTCCCACATGTATGATAACAAATAGGCACTCCTGCCTGCATACTCCCCTTTTTGAATAATATAATACATGCGCTCATCACTTAACTGTCTCCAATACTGCTGTTCCGGCTTTGTCTGTTGAAAAGCATCCTTCAGAATATCTTCCATATTCTGCTGAATAGCAGCAGTGGGATACCCGGATAAAATCTGCCCGTTATCAAGAAACACAAAATGCTGCACACTTTGATATTGCTGTTTGCGCTGCTCCCATTTGATCAGATCATCAATCTCGATAATTTGTCCCTTCCCCAGCAGCAATTCCTGCGATTCCCGAATTATGTCATACATCTGATGCGTAAAAAAATTGCGTAATGTCCATGGGACAAGTGCCATAAACAAAAGAGAAATTCCAAGTGTGACGCCGGCGATGACCAGCCATATTTTTAGGGCCAGTGATCTGTTTTTCATCCCTTCACCATCCTGTATCCATAACCATAGATGGTCTCCACCTTAAATAGCGGCACTTTCTTGCGTAAACGACGAACTAAATCATCCACCACCCGATCTGTTCCTACAAAATCCAGGCCCCAAATCTGATCTAAAATTTGTTCCCGCGAAAAAGCCTGTCCTGGATGTTTCCCAAACATCAGCAAAAGATCAAACTCCCGGGAAGTTAAATCTATTTCTTTTCCATCTAATGCAACCATTCGTTTATTTTCATCTAATAAATAAGGATGGATTACAATAGATTCAGTCACATTATGATACACCCGTTCCAAAAGTTTACGGGTTCGAATGACCAATTCCCGGGGCAGAAAAGGTTTGGGGAGATAATCATCACTCCCCATTTCCAATCCGATAACACGATCCAATTCAGCATCCCGAGCAGAGATATAGATTACCGGGATTTCTTTTGCATCTGCTTTTATTTCTTTCAGCAGCTGATACCCATCAATATCAGGCAACATGATATCCAAAATCCAGAGGTCAGGTCTGCTCTTTATTGCCTGTCTCGCAGCCTCTCCGGTTAAGAAAGATTGTACTTCCCATCCCTCCTTTTGCAGATAGGAGGAAAGCAGTTCATTTAAGTTCTGTTCATCTTCCACCAGATTAATCCTGTAAGACATTTCCTGACCTCCATGTTCATCTTAATGTGTTCCTGATGCCTATCATAAATCCCCTTACCGGCGGTGTCAATTAGGGCTTCGCCTGAAGCACAACCGGCAGACTCACGTTATAACCCTGGCGAAGGATCTCAACCGTAATGCGTTGACCTACTTCCTTCTGTTCAATGGCCTTCTGCACATCACTGCCATTTTCAACGACTTCCCCATCAATCTTCTGAACAATATCCAAATATTGAATGCCGTATTTAGCAGCCGGACTTCCCTGAACGACTTCCAGCACCACAGCGCCTTTTGTACCCGGGTTAAGTTGTAATTCCTCAATTACGTCATCATTCACATCTGTCATACGGATTCCCATGAAAGGACGAATCACCTTTTCGCCATTTTTCCCACTCATTAAATCTTCCAAAACATCCTTGGCTGTGTTGATGGGTATGGCAAAACCAATCCCCTCTGCCTGTGAATTAATCGCGGTGTTAATGGCAATAACCTCGCCCTTCAGGTTCAACAGCGGACCGCCGCTATTGCCGGGATTGATGGCTGCGTCGGTCTGAATTAAGTTTTTATAGTTACGATCTTCGATGGTTATAGGTCTTCCTTTGGCTGAAACTACCCCCGTTGTAACGGTATGGTCCAGCCCATAGGGTTCACCAATCGCAACCACCCATTCGCCCACACGCATGACGTCTGAATCACCCAGCGTAAGGGTCGGATAATTGGAACCTTCTATCTTAAGTACGGCCAGATCTAATTCATAGTCCTGCCCGACAACAGCAACCGGAATCTTTTCGTCTTTGCCCTGCAGGGTCACCGTTACTTCTTCAGCATTATCAATCACATGCTGGTTGGTTAGTATATAACCATCCTTGGAAATAATGAACCCCGTTCCAATCCCTGTCTCATAACGATCCTGCGGCATGGTTGGAAGCTGCTGTCCAAAAAACTGTCTGAAAAAGGGATCATTCATAAACGGATTGTTAACGGCACTATCTACCTTTACCTTCGCTTCTATGTTAACCACTGCCGGGCCTTCCTTTTCTACAATATCAGCCACACCGTTTGACAGATCAAATTGGACCGTTGCATTCACATCGGCTACGTCCTCCGGAGCCGCCTGTACAGCCTCTGAATTTGTATTGAGTGCCTCCAGCAACGAAGTACCAGTACTATGGGCAACAACCGTTCCCCCAAGCAAAAATCCAATCACAAGAACAATGGAAAGCCTGCCAATCCATTTCTTCATATTTACCCGCTCCTTTCATCCTGTCTCTAAATATTATTAACTTTATAATAGCATATACCAGAAGTATGGGATCGTTGTCGAAAAGAATGTGGGATATTGTGAAAAAACAAATGGACAATGACACAGGGATGACACAGGGGGACGGTCTTGGTGTGTCATTTGTTGGGGATGCTGCAGGGTAATTAGGAGTTAAATAAAAAATGAAAAACCAAAAA
>JAYEHK010000148.1:0-2013 GCA_034659475.1 Bacillota bacterium
GGGCCTGCAGTTTTACATCCAAGGGTACAAATATTGCGCCCACTGTTGCACAGGCATAGGTAAGCATAAAGAATTCAGGGAAGGCAAGCCACTGGGCCACAACCACATCGCCCTTTTTAATACCCATCTCCTGTAATCTCAGTGCATAAAGCGTGATCATTTCATCAAACTCACGATAGGTATAAGCCACCCCGGTGTCAGTACTGATCAAAGCATCATTGTCCGGCGTAATCGCTGCCCACTTTTTAATATAATCGGTCAGCAAAGGTAATTTCCATCTGTCCATGAATTCTTCGTTCACTGGTATTGTATACATGCTTCCCCATCCTTCCTAATCATTACTTTTATTATTGTTACTCTATAGATATAGCAAAATACGTGCCACACAATAATTATTTTGTTAAAACAATAAGACTTCCCCCTGAAATTCGGAGAAGCCTTTGATAGAGACCGCTATTAAGTTTATCGTTAGTCTAATTTATTTATTATTATCTGTTCATTCGCCCAACAACTTTTTACACACATGAACACATCGCTACATTTATTCATCGATAATGTACTGCTGCATTTTCTTATAAAGGGTTGTCCTTGAAACCCCTAATTCTTTTGCCGCCTTACTGACATTGCCGCGATGAACGTCCAATAAATAGATGATCTGTCTGCGTTCCTCCTCTTCCATCAGCCTGCGGTTGCGATCCCTCAGCTCCCGAATCGTCGTTCCGGATGGATGGGCAGAAAAGGACACCGGTTGCATTGTTTTAGCTTCTGGTTTAATAATCTCAGGCGGCAGATGTTTTGCACTCACTTCATCTCCATGCGCAGCGTGACTCATTCTCTCTACCACGTTTTGCAATTCCCTAATATTTCCAGGCCAATCATAGGCCTGTAAATGTTTAATAAGATCCTGGTCTTCTATATAATCATGGAATTCACTTTGCAAAAAATACTGCAGCAGAAGGGGTATGTCTTCCTTCCGCTGACGCAAAGGTGGGATATTAATTGAAATAACCTTCAAACGATAATATAGGTCCTGTCTGAATTTTCCACGATGAATCGCATCATGTAAATCCTTATTGGTTGCGCAAATAATCCGCACATCAACCGGTATGATCTGTGACCCGCCGATGCGGGTAATGCTTTTTTCCTGAATGACTCGCAGCAAGGCGGCCTGTTGTTCAAACGGCATATCCCCTATCTCATCCAGAAAAAGGGTCCCACCCGAAGCCAGTTCAAATTTTCCAGGGTTCCCACCCTTTCTGGCACCTGTGAAAGCCCCTTCCACATAACCGAACAGCTCGCTGCCAATCAGTTCTCTGGGAATCGCTCCGCAATTGACCGCGACAAACGGCCCTTTCCTTCTGCGAGAATAGTTGTGAATAGACTGGGAAAAGAGTTCTTTTCCCGTTCCGCTCTCGCCTTCAATTAAGACATTGCTCATACTGGAGGCAGACATCTTGGCACTCTGTATCAGCCCTTCCATCACCTCGCTGCAGGTAATAATATCCTCAAACCGAAAAGTCGCCTTTGCTCCGCTAAACCGATTGACCAGTTTGTGAATCTCTTTGATCGGTCGAAGAATGATCACGCCACTGTTTACTACGCCAACCTCATTAACAATGGGTGTTCCGGAAGCCACTAGATGCACCGGTCCATCCGGCGTTGTAAAAATAACTTCTTCATCCTGAAAGGCCTTGCTTTTATCAAACATATCATTGATCAGACGATTCCTTCTTTTCACAATTAGATCTTTCATTGTTATTTTTACTGTATCCAATAAATTTCCCCATGTTTGTTCAAACACTGAATTAAGAGACTCAAATTTCCCATCCCTGTTTACAACAACAACCCCGTCAGACATATTTTTCACAACGTTGTTCAGGTTCTGATTCAACAAAGTTAGTTCCTGATTCTTCTGACTAAGCTCCTCTGTTCTTTGTTGTACCCTTACCTCCAATTCATCCCGGGCTGCCTGTAGTTGTTCTTTAAGTAATTTTCTTTCTGTAATATCATTGG
>JAYEHK010000149.1:0-10282 GCA_034659475.1 Bacillota bacterium
ACTGCCATTAAGCATGAAATCTCTGTATTTGATGCCATAATGGCTTTGACTTCTGGCAAACCTCTCTTTACATACTCTCTATAATTTTTTAACCCGTTTTTAGGTTCAATTTTGAAGGTTGTTATCAACCTTCTCTTTGACCTGCCCTTCTATGATAATAGGGGATGCTGAATAGTTACAAGATTATAAGACAAAACGGGTTATTGTAGTAACTTTTCATAATATGAAAAGTTATGAGAATTTAGAATTTGTTAATAATGATATTTGTACCTATGTCCAAAACCTGCAACAAGCAGAAGGCAAGGATATTTGGCTGTTTGGAGGTAGTATACTTACAGATGCTTTTATAAAAGCAAACATAGTTGACGAATATATTATCGGTATTATTCCGATGAATTTAGGAAAGGGAAGACCGTTATTTCCGGGAAATAATCCAACCATAAAGTTGCACTTAGATGAATGCACAGTTATAACAAATATAATTCACTGGTACGTTAGCCTCCTGCAATCTCCTAGCATAAGCTTCTCCTTCATCTCGTAAAGGATCAAATTCACACGTCGTCACCATTGCAGGTGGAAGTCTCTTTAAGTTCTGTGCAAGCAACGGTGATGCCAGAGGATTTTTTCGATCTTCCAGGTTAGGTAGATAAGCATTGATGAAAATTTCCATCTGTTGTTTGGTCAGAAAAAATCCATCGGCAAAATCCAAGTAAGATGATGTATCAACTGCCTGAGAATTTGTTACAGGATACAACAGGACTTGCGCAGTTATCTGTGGTCCATTTTTTTCTCGGGCCAATAGAGCAACAACTGTAGCAAGATTTCCGCCAGAACTGCTGCCTAATACTGCAATACGGTTTGAATCGCCATTAATGCTTTCTGCGTTTTCCTGTACCCAGCACAGAGCAGCATAAGAGTCATTAACTGCAGCAGGAAAAGGATTTTCAGGGGCTAATCGATAGTCCACCGAAACGATGATAGCAGAAGTTTTCTTGGCTAGACTTCTACAAAATTTATCTACCGTATCTAGGTTGCTTAACATCCAGCCTCCACCGTGATATACCAAAACTATCGGAGCATTGTTAACACCTTGGGGAGTATATATCCGAATGGGCAACATCCCAGATGGACCAGGAATACTAAAGTTTTTAATGTTTTCAAAAGGCTCGCTCGCTCCTACTAATAGCATGGCACTCTTGTCTGCAACCTTACGCATTTCCAACCAAGTCCTCTCAACTGTGGTGCTACCTGTAAGTGCCAATATTTTTAGAAAAATTGCAGTTCTGGTGTCAAGTTTGCCATGTTTTGTATTTGTCCAACGGTATAACAAGATGGCATTCCCCACTAATATTAATGATACTACCATCAACAATACAATAATTGTGTTTGTCATCGTTCATTCCTCCCCATTGCCGATTAGGAAGCAACTCATAATTACTGACCAAAGCCAAGCTTCTCCTGTGCTTTGGCCTTCTATATGTGACAAGAAATTTTAGGATCAATACCAATAGCAGAAACAACAGAAGCGCTCACTTGTTTTTTACTTAACTCTTTCCCATAGGGTAGCGTTAGCATTGCCAAAGCCGCCGCACAGGGTTGCGAGTCCGAACCTGGCATCGGGCTTTTCGGTTTTCATGATATTATTCAGAGTAATAACAATACGAGCACCTGACTCTCCCAGGGGATGACCAAGACTGAGGCCTCCGCCCCACAGATTTGTCTTCTTGAAGGGAATCTCATCTTCAAGTCCCAGTTCCTTGAGACAGACCAGGGTTTGACTGGCAAAGGCTTCGTTGAGTTCAACGACATCAATATCTTCTGCACTTAGGCCAGTTCGCGACAGAAGTTTCTTTACTGCAGGAATCGGTCCGATCCCCATGATCGTAGGGTCACATCCGGCCATTACACCCGTGTTATATTTGAGATGGTACTCACAGCCTAACTGGTCAGCCCTATCGCGGCTCATTAGTATTAGACCGCACGCGCCTACAGTTAACGGCGAAGAAAGTGCCGCCGTAACCACTCCATCCTGTTTGAAAGGCGATTTCATACCAGCCATTTCTTCCATGCTGAGGCTTTCCCTTATCCACTGATCACGGGTAACCATAAGCGGGTTACCGTCTACATCTTCGCCCTCCACGGCTACAATTTCATTATCGAATTTGCCAGTATCTCTGGCGTTTCTAGCCCGCTCATGACTGAAATAGGCCATTTTTTCCATGTCTTTGCGGTTAACTTTGTACATTTCAGCCACCTTTTCCGCTGTGGCCCCCATGGATATTTCTGCAGGATTATAATACTGGATGATACGGGGCGGAAAGTCGGTACCGTAACCCATGGGGACATGGAACATATCTTCGGCACCCCCGGCAATAAATATGTCTCCCTCATTACACATAATGGCCCGAGCCGCATGTTCAATAGCTGACATACCGGAAGGACATTGTTGACATATGGTATTGGTCGGAACGGAATCGGGGTATCCGCTGGCTAGCCACCCGAGTCGGGCGATGTCATAGGTCATACCTATCTGGTTTGCCGTACCAATAAAAACGGCCTCCACATCCTCTGGTTTAATTGCTGTGTTTCTGGCAAAGAGTGCACTGTATACGGCGGATAACAGCTCATCAGGACGTTTGTTTCTAAACCATCCTTTTTGGGCATGAGCCCGGGCGTTAGCAGTTCTTACCCCATCGACGATTACACATTCTCTATTCATTAACCTCATTCTCCCTTCACTATTCAAGTTTTACATACTTATTCCATCAGGTTGAGCAAACAATTTAGTTTAGCATTCTAGCTCGGATCATCCCTTGAATCAATGCTATAAGCACAGTTATTGCAAATTGTGTGCCATAAATAGTGATATATTCTGCACACTGCCAAAATTGCCAAATTAACTAGATTTTACAAAAATATATTACTTATTACTTTAATTTTCAAACCTGAAGTGTGTATAATTGTGTTACTTAATGAGGTAACATTGTGTTGCAGTGGTTACATAATGTGTACTCATTTCTGCGGTAAACATAATGAAATCAGGTTCCGGGCCAAGATGCTTTTGGTAAAGACGGATTGGGGGGCACATGGTGGATAGGATTAACCATAGACAAAGATGGGAAACCTTACACGAAAATCGCAGACTCAGACAATCTCTACGTCCTGAAATAAGGGATTCCTGGGAACGAAGCTATCAATATGGAGTCTTGTCGGAATTGAGAGATCTACCCGTATGCACCAACGAGCAACTTAGGCTTGCTAGACATAAGTCAAGTTTTCTCTTGGACACAGCTTTACCCATCATGGAAAACCTGATGGATTGTCTGGTCCCGGGTTATGTAGCTATGTTGTTCAACAATAATGCCTGTGTATTATCCGTGGTTGGAGATGCGGTAACCGTGAAACAGGTAAATGAGGCGGGATTTGGCGAGGGGTCCCTGTGGGACGAATCTATAGCAGGAACCAATGCGGCTGCATTAGGATTTAACCTCGCAAGGCCGATTTCGGTGAACGGTTATGAAAACTTCGCATTATTTGGTATTGAAAAATCGCATTCTTTTGCTCCTATCATTGATCAGCAAAGAGTGGTGGGAGGTATCAGTGTTATAGGCCCAATTATAAACCCAGAAGATATGGGCAATACTGGAAACCACACTTTGGGAATGGTAGTTGCTGCCGCACGCCATATTGGTTCCAAGAAGGTCTTTGCGCGATATAACGAGATCTTGAATCAGTCCATGAATGAGGGTGTCCTAGTCATTAACAGCCAAAACCGGATTGTATATATGAACAAGAGTTGTTACCGCCTTTTGAAGCTCCGGGAAGGTAACATTTGCAGCTTCACCTTAGATGAACTGGTCGATAAAAGTAAGTCCGATAACTACTACTTTTGGCAGATTATCTCTCGGGACTGTGTATTTGCTGATGAATCTGTAACCATCGTGAAAAATGGTGAGAAATTACGTCTTTCCGTTACTAGTACTCCTTTTGATGCCCCTGACATGTATTTTGCCGGGCGGGTTATTGTTTTACAGGAGGAGGAACGTATAAATCGTTTGATTAGAAATTACGTCGGAGGAGAAGCCAAGCTGTCTTTTGCTGATATTATTGGGCAAGATCCCCGGTTTGAACAGGTTATTAAATATGCTAAATCCGCAGCCTCCTCGAATTCAAACATTTTGCTTCTGGGTGAAAGCGGAACCGGCAAGGATATTATCGCGCAGGCCATGCATAACGATAGCCCACGCAGAAACAATCCTTTTGTAGCAATTAATTGTGCCGCTATTCCCCGAGAACTTATTGCCAGTGAGCTTTTTGGTTATGATGATGGTGCTTTTACAGGTGCCAGAAAAGGAGGAAATATGGGCAAATTTGAGCTTGCAAGCCAGGGCACTATCTTCTTAGATGAAATCGGGGATATGCCTCTTGATATGCAGGCATCGCTGCTGCGTGTGATTGAAGATAAAAGTGTAAGGCGTCTGGGAAGCAACAAATTAATACCCATTAATGTGCGTATTGTTGCTGCCACCAATAAAGACCTGGAAACCGAGATAAGGCGAAACAGGTTCCGTCGAGATTTGTACTACCGACTCGGGGTAATCCGAATCTGCATTCCGCCATTGAGAGAGCGGCGCGAAGATATTCCGCTTTTAACTGATCATTCTTTGGAAAGCTTATGTGAACGTCTGAATAAACCTCTGAAAAAGCTAGCGCCTGAAGTAGAGCAAGCCTTCCTCGAATATGATTGGCCAGGTAACGTACGGGAATTACAGAATGTTCTCGAAGGTGCCATCCAAATGTCAAATGATCCCATAATAACTTTTGACTTGATCAGTTTCTATATTACAAATCAGCTTGAGAATATCCCGAATGTACCAATCGTCCAGGCCGTATCGCATTCAGAAGAAGATCTGATATTATCCTATCTACAGGAGTATCAGTATAACAAAGCCAAAACAGCAGAGGCTCTGGGAATTTCCCGGAAGACCCTGTATAAGCGTCTGCGAAAATACGATCTTATGTAAACAACGTTCTGCAGGTATCTTTATTCTCCAAACATATCTATCTTCACACTCCCTTACGAGTGTTTTTGCCTCTGTCATGAAATTCTGTTTACCCGAACGATGTATTGACATGGGGACAATTCTGTTGCTGCTACTAACAACGCCCCTACATTCCTTTTGCTATTCGAATATTTCTCTTTGTGTGAATTATTCTCATCTCTAGTTTGTCTCCTTAACCTGTTTGGACCTCTTTCATAAAAATATTTTGCAAAAACTTGGAGTATTATGGTATGCTTTTATTAAATTGTCATATATTGCTATATTTTGTTTTTTTAAAAAGACAAAATACTCTTAGTTTATTAAAATCAGGAGGTGCTTTACATGCAGGTAATTCGAAGAGAACTCTCCAAACTTGATGGTTGTAGGGTAGTATTGTCGCTCAGTAAACCAAAACCTATATCGCTGGGATTGGTTTTGGAAAAACAAGCCCGCAAGCAACCACAGAAGCCAGCTATCCTGTTTGAAGACCGAGTAATCACTTATGGCGAGTTTAACGAGCAAGCCAACCGCTATGCCCACTTCTTTCAACGACAGGGATTAAGCAAAGGTGATGTGGTGGCCCTGCTGATGGAAAACCGACCTGAATACCTGATTGTTGTTGCAGGTCTGGCCAAGTTGGGGATAACCATCTCGCTGGTTAATACCGGGGTCCGAGGGCGAGTGTTGGCGCACGCTATCAACATCTGTGAAGCTAAATCTTTAATTATGGGGCAAGAACTTCTATCGGCATTAGAGGAAGTTGCTAGCGAAATTCATTTTAGGGAACCGGGCACATTGTATTTAGAAAGTGAAGGGGAGGTCATACAAACCGCTCTCCCCCTAACGGATTTAGGTCCACTTCTCAAGGACATGCCCATCACTAATCCAGACACTACCCCGTCCATCACCAGCGAAGACCTTTTGTTTTATATTTATACTTCCGGCACCACCGGTTTCCCCAAAGCAACCGGCAGTAAGCATCAAAACTGGTTAGCACTGGGGTATGGATCCGGAGGCATATGTCTTACCATGTTGCCGGAAGATGTCCTTTATAACTGTCTACCCCTCTATCACAACAGCGGTTCGAATATTGCTTTTGCCAGCTTTTTAACCCACGGCAGCGCTATTGCTCTAAGAAGAAAATTTTCCGCACGTAACTTTTGGAAGGATATTAACAAATATCAAGCTACTCATTTTATTTATGTCGGTGAGCTTTGCCGCTATCTTAACAATCAACCTCCCCATCCGGATGACTCCAATAACCCTTTGCAATACATACTGGGAAATGGTATGCGTGGAGACTACTGGCCACAGTTTAAAAAACGTTTTGGGATCAAGCGAATTATTGAAGTATATGGAGCAAGCGAAGGCGTAGCACGAATTATTAACACCAAACAAATTCCCGGAATGATGGGCAGGCTCACTTTTTTGGGTATTCGTATCGGCGAAGTAGTGCAATATGATGTGGAAAATGAGCAAATCCGTTGCAACAATAACGGTACCCCTATCAAGTGTAAGCCTAGCGAGACAGGTCTCTTACTCTGTGAAATCAATGCCCGTGCTGCCTTTGCCGGTTATGTTAACAACCCTGCAGCCACGGAGGCTAAGATAATGCGTAATGTTTTTCTGCAGGGCGATGAATACTTCGATTCGGGCGATTTGATAAAACTTCATCAAAAAGACTGGGTATCGTTTGTAGACCGCCTCGGAGACACGTATCGCTGGAAGGGTGAGAATGTCTCCACTAATGAGGTAGCCGATGTCTTGAATTCTTTTGATGGTATTGAGGACAGCAATGTTTATGGGGTTGAGGTGGAAGGGACAGAGGGTCGCTGTGGAATGGTCGCTTTAAGCCTTCTGGAAGATGCCAAATTTGACCTTGGCGGCTTTGCCGATTTTGTCAGCGAGAATCTGCCCGTTTACGCCCGTCCTTATTTTCTTCGTTTGCGCGACCAGATCGATGCTACCGGTAGTTTCAAACAGCTTAAGATTGCTCTTAAAAAGGAAGGCTTTGACCCTGCGTTAATCAAAGATCCGCTATACTTTCTTGATCCCCGGCAGGGTACTTATGTCCCGATAAGTGCAGCCATATATGAAGATATCATTAACCAACGAGCAGCCTTTTAATTCTTGCCAAGTGAGTATGGACAGGGGGCACAGATGAAACGTGAACTGCACCCTGTCTTTTGAAGTTTGATTCTGCAGGAGAATCATCTAATCCATTAAAGAGGGCTTTAATTATTTACGGAAATCAAAGCCCTCTTGTTTGCTTATCTATAAACGGTTTCTTTTGTATAGCCGAAATGAACGGTGTTATTATTTTTGAGTTCGTTAACCTTACTTGTATCCTTTTTTGGGTATTCAAAAACCAGCGAGAACAGGAATACAAAAGGGATTTTTAAAAAGTATATCCACATCGCAAATGATTGACTGGGAATTTGTAATGCTGTTATGGAACCTGCCTGAGCGTGAGTTTCAATATTTGGCACTCGACTACCTTGTTCTGATGAAAAAGAAGTTCCAAAAAGAGGAGTTTGAAAACCTAAAGCAACTTATTGTAAGCAAATCCTGGTGGGATACCGTTGATCTGATTGCGTCTAATCTAGTAGCTACAATATGCACCACCTATCCAGAGCTCATTGATACTGATGTGCTTACATGGGCAGATAGTGAGAATCTATGGTTAAGGCGGACAGCGATTCTATTTCAATTAAAATATAAACAAGCCACTGATACGGAATTGTTGGCAAGAATTATTCTAAAAAACAACCACAGTAAAGAATTCTTCATTAACAAAGCAGTTGGCTGGGCGCTTAGAGAATATTCGAAAACAAATCGAGAATGGGTGAAAGCTTTTATCGATAAGCTGCTGCTGCAAGCTTTAAGTGTGCGCGAGGGCAGCAAATATTTGGATTGAATCAAAACATAGTATTATAAGAACGTCCCTCTGTTGGCTCCCAAACTTTACTTTGCCCGGGATAGTTCTCTGTAACAGCGCACATAGAAAGGGGGACAGAAAATCTGTCCCCCTTTACCACTTGATGCTCTATTCGGTTACCGCAATATAGGGTGTTGGATCGACTGCTTTCCCATTGATTCTGAATTCAAAATGACAATGTGGACCTGTTGCATTACCCGTACGTCCGATCTCGGCTATTTTATCCCCTTTATTAACCCAGTCGCCTGTATCTGCAATTAAAGTGCTGCAGTGAGCATATAAACAGGCGGTTCCATCATTATGTACAATGATGAGATAGTTGCCATATCCATTGTTGCCTAAATCATCTTGAGTAGCAATCACCTTGCCGCCATTTGCTGCTACGATATCGGCGCCTGCCTTTTGAGCATAATCTATACCGGAATGAAGCTTGCGTTCCATAGTTATGGGGTGGACTCTATAGCCGTATGGTGAAGATATTTTTCCGTTCGCCACAGGAACCATTAATGCTTCAATGGCTTGTTCTTCTATTGTGGATTTATGATTTTGCGCAATGATATTAAGAAATTGTTCGAGTGCCGATTCAAATTCAGCGGAGTTTTCCAAGTCTATATTTTTATCAGCAACAATATCTTCAAATAAGGCTTTACCATCCAGCTCTTCCAGGATGGTTTCCCAGCCCGAATCTTCTGCCGGGTTTTTATCAGATGGAGCAAGCATATAAGCTAATGCTGACCCAGCCATACACACGACTATGAATATTGCAATAGATGCAGCTGTTATTTTGTGGGGAAACTTCTTTTTTTCCATAATACACATTAACCTCCTTTTAAGCCCTTTTTCGCTTTCGCAGAAATTTGAATAAATACCTTCTTGTTTACTGATTACTCTGGACAAAACACTTAAAATGGTTTCTCCGTAGAGATGTCTCTCTTGTATACTCATATCTTTGACGACTGCTTCATCACACGATATTTCACAGAATTCATCAATATCGCCAACCATTTTGTATACCAGGGATTAAACCAATGCACAGCATTAGCAAACCAGGCCACCGCCTTGAACCAGAGATCCTTTCTCTTGCAATGAATGAGTTCATGGCGCAAAATAAATCCCAATTCGCTTTTATCCATATCCACCTGGGGGATGATTAAACAGCAGTTAAACAGTCCGGTTACCATTGGAGTCTTAATGCTGTCATTGCACAGGAGGCTGATCTTCTGTCTCATTCTCAGGGTGGATCTGCATTCCTGGTACACTTGATATGCGCAGCTGCCTTTTTCTACAGGTAAACTCGTTTTCAGCAGATTTCTTTTAAATTTCAGGAACTGTTTACCCTTGTGGGATATGCATATCAGCATACCCAGCAACCATATCCAGAACAGATAGGATAAAATATCGTCCAGATGAAAAGCGAATTTTGTTCGCTGGTCAGCATGGATTAATTCATTACCTGTAATAGCAATAACCTCCTGCATGTCATCCCAGGCAATTGAATCTGTCTCTGTTACTTGAACAACAAACCCCGGTGGAATATCCACAAAAACCTTTCCCGGGATAAAACCTATCGATATGAGTAAAAATATAAGAACAATAAGATTTACATAGTAATTCCAGGCTGCGGAAAATGCTCTGGCGGTAACTGGCCGCAGCATGGAAATAAGCAATATAATGATGCCCCCCGTAACAGACATTGTCAGTATTGTTGCGAAAATAAGACTATGCATATTATTCACCTGTTTTTTGGGAGAACCATTTTTTCAGTTCTTTGATTTCTTCTCCTGTCATACCATCTCCTTCATACAAAGCAGCAATAAAACTCTTAACTGATCCTTTATGAACGGTATTCAGGAAGGAATAGGTTTCAAACTGCTTATACTCATTTTCCGATATCAAAGGAATATACTGATTGACTTTTCCCTTTTTCGAAGACGATATAATTCCCATCCATCTTTGTCGCAGAACCTTTTTAAATCTCTCCAATTAGGTATTGATTAATCCCACGACTTCATCCAAATTGTTTGACAGCAATACTCTTAAAACATATGGGAAATGCTGATTTCGGTTATTAGAGCTGTAATACATCTGAAAATTATCTAAATAGTCCTGTGAATAGTCGTAAGCGTCAAAAACTTCACACGTGTACCAACTAAAAAATATATGAGATAATCGTCACAGACGCATAGGTGAGAAAAATAGAAATGTGATTATGATGATACCTGTACATTTGCAATCCCAAAGGGATCGTTGTTATACAGGCATCCTGCATTCGTCGGGTAGTGTATCTGACCAGGGTAGCAAG
>JAYEHK010000150.1:0-31095 GCA_034659475.1 Bacillota bacterium
CACCCCACGGTTTGTTACCTCCCCGCGTCCCGGATATGCTAGTCAACCGAATCGGTCAATTGTTGACAGAGGACTTTCACCCCATTAGATCTCCAGCCTTGACGGCTGTTCCACCTTGCTCGGCCGCACTGCCTGGCACAACTCAACTCTTTTAATATCGATGTTGAATTAGTTGCATATTAATGGTATTATTTGGCTAATATTAAGCAAAAGTTTTTATTATAACTCTTTGCGTATAAGCAATACAAACGAACAGAAAGTGAGAAAATATATGGCCTTGGATTTATCAAATCTGGAAAATGCACAATGGCAGTTAGAACAAGTATTTGCTCGTTCTCAAGATGAAAGGTTCATGACATCGCAGGATGAGATTACACGAAACGCCATCCGCGCCGGCGTAATTCAGCATTTTGAGATTGTCTACGAATTGTGCTGGAAATTTATGCAGCGTTGGATTCGTGAAAACCGTACACTGGAAGAAGCGGATCATGCCAGAACACGCAAAGACTTATTCCGTCTTGCCGCACAAAGTGGACTGATAGAAGACCCTCTACGCTGGTTCAAATACGCAGAAGCACGCAATTTATCGGTACACACCTATAATCAAAATGAAGCCGAGGCGATCTATAATCTGATGCAGGCATTTACTCGCGATGCTCGTTACCTGTTAGAGAGTCTGAGGATAAAAAATGATTGATCTGGAAAGCAGCTACCTTGAAATGATCAAAGAAATTTTATCCGAACACGTGCCGGAATGTAAAGTATGGATTTTCGGTTCCCGGGTGAAGGGGCGCGCGCGCAGATATTCTGATATAGACCTGGTAATCATCGGCAAGGAAAAGCTTGACTGGCATCGCATGGAAGCCCTTCGAGATGCGCTATCAGAATCAGATCTCCCCTACATGGTCGATCTGCTTAACTGGCATGATATCTCCGAATCCTTTCGCGAGGTAATACGCAAACAATACGAAGTCCTAATACCCTAGTAGTAAACGAATCCCTTATAAAAATGAAAGCGCCCAATCGTAATCTGATTGGGCGCTTATTTTTGCTCTATCATATCAGCCACTGGTAATCCTGTCTGCAATCTACTATATGTCAGTGGTCTAACCTCATTTCTTCATTGCTCCCACAAAAAACCTCCTGCTACCTATCACAGCAACAGGAGACGACAAATTGTTCTCTTTTTTATAAATAACTTAGTTTCTTAAGTACCTGGCACATTAATTCATTAGAAGAAGACTCGCCTGACGTATCATCAGCAAACCCCAGCATATTTATAGTCCACTCAATGTTCTTACTAAGTATACTCTGCCCGTCTTCAATTGCTGCAAAATCATCCGCATATGCTTCCGCGTCTATGTCTGGTTCCTTCAACAAATACATTTTGGGGTCAGACCCCATTTGTTACATTTGTTACATTAAAAAAATCCGTGTGAATCCGTGCCCGGAGGGTCTGTGTAATCCGTGTCTATTAAACCTATTTTCTAATTAATTATATGTAAGCAATTTATTACAATATGATAAAAACCTGGCTGTTTAGGGATCTGCATCAAAATTTGCTTTGTCAGATCCATTTTAACTACACTGATATACAATTACTTCTTCATTGATTAATCGAATACGCAATAATTCCTCTATTGTCCTCATCAACCCATTTTCCTGTAACCTCATAATTATATGGATAAGCTACTTTTACGGTTATTGTTTTGGACACTTCATTGTTGTATGTGCCCGTTGATTCAAATGTATATAAAAATTGATTAGAAGGAGGATCTCCCGACGTGTCATTCTCGAACCCCAACATATTAATATTCCACTCAACGCTTTGGCCATTAATGTCTTCGCTTTGTATTCCTTTAACACAATCCGGATCGGAATCAGGATCGACAAGCACAAAATTCTCTCCCTGAAGAACCTCAGTATATATTTTTTCAATTGCCCATTCCACACCAGCATCAGCCGCTTCAAGTGCCTGCTTTTGATTATAGTAATCGCGGCTTACCCTGACTTCCATGCTGGTAACCCCTAATACAGCCGTTCCTAAGATAGCTAAAATCACCAAGATCATAAGCGCCATAACCAAGAGTGCACCACTATCATCATTTATCAATATTATAGTACTGCTACGGCGATGATTTATTGATTGTTCTCGGCCGGTTCTCATCTCATTAATCATTTAAAGACGTCACTTCTTTCAGTAACCAACCTTCATCAGTACTAAATTGTAACAACAAAGGGTTGCCGTTTTTTGTTCTCGACGCATCAAGGGTGGCGATATAAATCCCGTTTGCACAGGAAACCTTCTGAATTGATACGGCTACAAGCGAATTACCAGCGTCATCCTCAACATTAAGCACTTGTGAAAGGTTAACCTTTGTCCAGTAATTCCCATCTTCAGAAGATACCATCGTCCCGTTATCTCCGACCGCAAGATACCGATCCGTCCCCCAAACAATATCATTAAAATTTGGCGAATCTGGTAAGTCCAACTCTGCCGGAGCACTCCAGGTTATCCCTGTATTTGACACCAATAATGTCCCATCATTCCCTACTGTCACCCATTTGTTCGTTAGTTCATTCGACGGACTATATACAACGCCATTTAAATTTTTTTCAGTGGTAGATGTTTGTTCTATCCAATCAATATCAATGCTCCCGTCATTAAGATCAGAATTAATACCGGTATAAATACTGCCATCATTGCCTACAGAAATAAATTTGTCCCCCCCCCAGAATACATCGTTTAGTTCATGCAATGTGGCGGTACTGGCATCCCACTCCTCACCATCAGTGGATGTATAAATTATCCCAGAATCAGCATCTGAACCAAAAAAATTTAAAATATTATTAAGCACGCCTTCGTCCACAATCGATTTTCCTACTGTAACAAAACACCCCAAAGGTTCTGACCATGTCACAGCATTCAATCCATCTGACCAAAATAACGCATTGTCTTTTTCACCCCACTCCGTGTCATTATCAAGGATGCTAGTTCTTCCATTGATGCTATTCCCATCATATTGCCCGCCTTGCCCTACTGCCACTACTTGAGTCCCATTCGACACTAAATCAGTTATATTTACATCCCGATGATGAAAATAATAATCTTCATCAACAAAATCAGGATTTAATAAACTCCACTCCCCTGTTGTTTTATCACATATGTACAAATTCCCTAATACTGTACTGGTTAGAAAAACACTATTACCCAAACCATCATCTCCTGCATAACCATCATCGAAATCTGGGTGTCCAGGAGGCGGATCTTGATTCCCTCCGTTATTACCTCCATTATTTTCTTCTCCGCTGCCCAAAAACGCAGCTCGCGGTCTTATCTCTCGAACCAGGTCATAGCTATTAGAGCCATCACTGACTCTTAAAGCTACTTTAACCAGTTTAACCACATCAGGTTCGTCCTGGTACTCAATGACATCGGGATTAAAATAAGATATATTATCAGCGACAGCCGAAGAAGAGCGTTCAAGCTGATTATTATTTTTGGTATATTGAATGTCACCAATAGTCAACGTGTCATCGTCATCAGTTATTGAATCATCGATACCCGCCTGCATTACATCATCAACAATACACTGCATCGCTTTCCGAGCGGTATCTTGCAAATTTGTATTGGAAACACTGCCTTCAAACGAATTGTTGCCCACGTAGTAAACAGAAAAAAAACCACTCCCAACAACAGATACAAGAGCAAGTGCGATCAATAACTCAATTAATGTAAATCCGTTTTGCATCAATCGTTTTATCATTATGAATCCTCCCCTCGCATAACCGTGCACAGTCCTCCCGGCAACAGTTCAGATTCCTTGTCATCGGTAACTGTTACACTAACTGTAAACAAAGGTAAGTTATCATCAGGATCAAGAGGATCGTCGTACTTACCTATATTAATTGTTGCCGTCATTTCTTCATCAAATCCATAATCTTGACTATTAACTGTTTGCTCATCATTCTCCTCTTTAACCTGTGTAGGGTCAGCTCGCAGATTTTCCAAAACTGTGGCAGCAAAATTAGTAGCCGTTGTCTGTTGCCGAGCTTGCTGTACCCAGTTTGCAGCGGGAATGAAGATTGCCACAATACTGGTCGACAAAATCCCCAGCAACACAAGTGACGCTAGCACTTCTAATAGAGTAAATCCTTTTTGGTTAGTTAAATAAAGTTTTTTATTAGATCTAATATTAATCGTAATCCCCACCATAGCAATACATTCTTATTTTTTACCTATTTAATTATATCATTATCGTTGAATAATATTTCCACATCTTCAATTTTAGTGTATTTTTTTATTAAAAATGAGATAAACATATATAACTTACAATATCTTTTGCCCAAAATATGATCCTGTTTCAGGATAAACCACGAACTTGCACATTATCGTTTTTCAAAATCTTTGGTAACGAAACATATTATGTACTCGAAACCAAACACCAATTTATACACTTATTGTTCCCCTGCCATGCATTAGCCCCAATGGAATCAAATACAGCATCCCTCTGCTTACCACTACATGCACACTACAAACCTTCCAGCTACATTTCCTTCCTCGTTTTGACTTCGCAATACATTATATGTTGATGGTGCTATTTAGCTACCGCAAAGAAAGCCTTCATTGACCAGATATCATCAAATGATTACGATATGATCATAATACTACTATGAGGAGCTGATCACATGCAAATTAAACCATCCGCAAATATCCGTCAGAATTACAATTAGATGGCAGATTTGTGCAAGTCAACTGGGAAACCACTGTATCTGACAAAAAACAGTATTTAATTTTGATTCCGCTGCAAAAACCCTAAAAGCTTTCTGTTTGAATGTATAAATATTCTGGAAGCGTTGGCGGAGCATGGGAGTAACACTCTGCGAAAACGAACGGAAAAAGGGGGCGAGCCCCATGGACGGGGCGAGAGGGCATCTGAACATGGACGTGAATTTGCCCTGTACCCCTTTTTCCGTTCGTCGAGCAGTTAGTGTTACCCCATGCGGAGGATGCTGCAAGAATATTTATACATTCAAACTCACTAATATAACTTTACGCAGTGGAATCAATTTTATATCAAATCAAAGATCAAACTGTGTACGTTGACTATATTGTTGATTGCATGCAGAATTATGGGTGGCTTATACGGTAGCGAGAACAAGCAGGAACTATTAACAGGGGGTATATGTTAAACATATACCCCCTGTTGGGCGGTTAGAACACTTCGGCACCTGACAACTACTTATCCTTGCCATATTAGCCATTTGTTTTGGTCGTCTCGGGTGTGATATCAATGGTTTTGAAGCATTAGTATTTTGTTGTTACCACATTTTCTTTATTTTACATAAGGATTGCCATGAATCTCCTTTTGCATTAGGATAAATTCAACATTAAATTTTTCCCAATAAACGAAAGGTTACTACTCAGCCGTGTTAATCCGTGCCCGAAGGGTCCGTGTAATCCGCATCCTTATTAATGACCGAAGGGAATATTAGCGTCATTTTGAAAGTGACCGTAGGGAACATCGGTTGTCCTCAAGAGGGTGGTACCCGTAGGGTGTGTCTATTCTTTCCAACTTTCCAACTAACCAACTAACCAACTAACCAACTAACCAACTAACCAACTAACCAACTAACCAACTAACCAACTAACCAACTAACCAACTTTATGCCGCATAATCCGTCAACTGCGAAACTTGAATCATTATTTTGTCAATAGCTCTGTAGTAACAACGAAAGAAGGTACAAGATGCTTTTAAACGAATTGCTAATAAAATCAATAGCGCGGCATGCCTCCGACTTACATATTATGCCGGGGTGTCTTCCTGTCGTTAGAATAAACGGTTCATTGACACCTATGGATTTACCTGTTTTTACCCCCACAGAAACCCAAGCCCTTGCCAGACAGGCATTGAGCGAAGAAAAATGTGCTATTTTAGAAGAAATTGGAGAGGTCGATGCCTCTTATCATCATGCTGATTTGGGCAGTTTTCGCGTTAACGCATATTACGAACAAAACGGTGTGGCCATTGCATTCCGAGTTATCAGTACAGTGATTCCTACCATTGAATCGCTCAGTCTCCCTGCTGTCGTATCTTCTCTTGCACGTAGTTCAAACGGCATCATCCTGGTAACAGGTCCCACTGGCAGTGGTAAATCAACCACCCAGGCAGCAATGATTAATCAGATTAATGAAGAAAAAGCCTGTCACATCATTACGTTGGAAGACCCGATTGAGTATATTCACAAGAATAGGAACAGCCTGATCACCCAACGGGAAATCGGGAAAGATTCTCAATCCTTTCCAACTGCGCTTCGGTCTGCTCTGCGTCAGGATCCTGACATTATTATGATCGGGGAAATGCGCGATCTGGAAACGATGTCTATCGCTGTTACCGCTGCAGAAACTGGACATCTGGTGTTAGCCACGCTGCACACAGTAAATGCAGCCCAGTCTATTGCTCGTATTATCGATGTGTTCCTCCCTCATCAGCAGCGCCAGATTCAGATCCAACTGGCAAACAGTCTGACGGGAGTCATTTCTCAGCGCCTTGTCCCCCGCAAAGATGGCAACGGCAGAATTGTTGCTACCGAAGTGCTTACTACAACCACTGCCATTCGAAATATGATCCGTGAGGGTAAAACTCACCAAATCTACTCTTCAATTCAAACAGGTTCCAGATACGGAATGCATACAATGGAAAGTTCGTTTAAATATCTGATAGATAATGATCTTATTGAATCAGATGCTCTTCTGGTCTACTCCACTGATTAACAGCATCTCTTTCCCACTTTCCCCTTATCTTTATCCCACCGCTCTTACCCAGCACCCCTAAGCCATGATTATCTTAAACCATTACTCGTCTTAGACATTTTAAGACGTTGTTTTTTGTCCACTTGAGCTGTATTGCCTTCTTTTCTCTTACATAAATCTGTCATTTTTCACTCATCTTCGACGTTTTATGATATATTAAAAATAAGTAAATCTGACTAACCCTCCATGTCCGCAGGACATAACCATCGATGAAAATAAGTGAGGGGTGAGGAGTCAGGCGTCAGGCGCTATGCGCTAGGCATTCCCCTTACTCCTCACCCCTGACCCCTTACAAAAAAAGGTCTGCGTTAGTCCAGAAAGTCCGCGTTAGTCCGCGCCATTATTCACGACCGTTAGGAAGTATCAGCGTCATATTTAAGCGACCATAGGGAGCATCAGTTGCACTCTTGAGTGTGGTACCCGAAGGGTGCGTCTATTCAACCTATTTTCTAATTAAATTGCCTAAAATAATGAAATTTATTCGAATGTATCTACAGCCAATTTGAATTAAATTTTTGCTATTCCTTATGAAAACCTTATGTAGGAGGAAATACGATGGTTTTAAAATCTGAAAAAGGTGCTGCAATGGTAATGGTGATTCTGGTTGGACTGGTAGCTACTGTGCTCGGTACTAGTTTGTTTCATGTCAGTAAAACAAACGCTGCACATGTGCAAAGAAATGCGGACCAAATCCAGGCGAATTATTTTGCACGATCAGGCGTTGATATTGCCATCGGTATGATCAACAACGGTTTTGCACCAGAGATCAATCAGGAGGAAGTCTATTACGGAACACTTGATAGTCCTTTCGTACAGGATGAGACAAACGATTATACCATTAAATTTGGAATTACCCTGGATGAAAATAATCATTATATCATCAATTCTCTGGGTGTTGTCAGAAGAGGAACCCAGGCAGGCAGTGAGGCACAGAGTGCTGAAAGTGCATTACAATTTAGTTTCACCCCTGATGGTGAGTGCTGGTGGTGGAACCAGCAATTCAGGAGGTGGGCAGCCACCTACTCTGGATAAGATCTTTGCTGTTGGTATTAACGATGAAGATGGCAAAGTCATTGAACTCTTTGGCAGTTCCACAATTTATGGAGATACCTGTACGAACTCCACTGCTGCTGGCAGCGTTTACTTTGCATCCTCAACCAGGATTAGAAATGGTGATCTGTATATTGGTCCGGGTGGAGACGGAGAAGAGGTTGCCATCTCGAGAAATTGGAGAGGAGTAAGTCGAAATATACCCGATGGGGAGATCAAGAACCTGGTTTCAATTCAAACTTTTTCTCTTCCGATTTATCCTTCCTTTCCAGATTTGCCCTACCGGGGTACGTTGGATGCTGGTTGGTACCCTATTCCGGAAGGAGGTCACAGGATTAGCGAAGATGGTAGTTATTCCAATATCAATGTTAGCAAGCAATTAACAATAGACATCGGTGATGATGACCGGGTAATCTGTGCTGACAGCTTAAATGTTACAGGTCATGCACTTATCGTTTTAAACCGAAGTGGTTCGGGAAAACTCCTGTTATATGTCGCCGACACCTTTAATCTAACCGGTGACAGCAGTCTCAATGACAGTGGAGACTGCAACGCTCTTATTATGTTCTATTCGGGAGATGAATCATTTAACTTACTGGGTGATACTGATTTTAATGGTTCAGTATTTGTTCAGAATGCAGACGTTCAAATTGGCGGATCATCAGGATTTACTGGCAATCTTGTTTCCGGTGGAAATGCTATAAATATTTCAGGCAATGTTAAAGTCAACATTAATGGTAATGGCAGTGGTAACGGCTACTGTAATGGCAATGGTAATAGTAACAGCAATGGTAACGGTAACAACAACGGCACTTGCAGCTCCAACATCGGATCTATTTATGCCCCCAACGCCTCGTTACTACTTAGCGGCAGCAGTGAAATTTATGGCTCAGTCATTGTGCATGATATGGAACTAATTGGTAATGCCGGCATTCACCATCTGGATTCAATAGATATGTCTTTCTTCAATCTTCTCGGCTGGAATACGAGTTCGGTGTCTGGTTCCCAAGGAACATGGGTGAGATTATGAGAAGTATCAAAACCTATGCAGGTTCAGAAGAAGGGGTTACTCTAATTGAAGTTCTAGTTTCACTTGTCATATTATCTATGTTTGTTGTTGTACTTTCACAGGTTATGGGGGTCAGTGTCACCCAGGTTTTCTCTAGTGGTGAACGAGCTAAAGCTGTTGCTCTGGCCGAGAAAAAGACAGAGCGAATATATGCTATCGCTGTACAAACTGAAACACTGGATGAATTGTACTCGGCAGATGAATATTCATCTATGGCAGACCGTCTTACTTATGATGAAACCCTTGATTATAAGTTCTGCCTGGTTGAGTCAACCAAGTCTGTGGAGGGGCAAGACGATATAGAAGGCACTGACGTTACTGTCGTCACCTTCTATAATAATGGGCAATCTTACGTTGAAATTACTACTTTCCTTGATATGCGATGAACCCAATGTCAAAGTTACCTAACCATAACAAAGGCTTTACCCTTATTGAACTACTGATCGCCCTGGCCCTGGTAACACTTGTTACATCATTAACGTTTTCCTACTATTCCTTTCAGAGTAAAACATTTGAAGTTACCAATACCCAAACACAACTGCAAACAGCAACACGTTTTGCCAGGGAGATCATTGAAACCAAGGTTAAATACGCCCAGTCCATTGAAATCTTGAGTGAAATACCTCAACAGGAAGATTTATCTGATGATCAAGAAGCAATTTTTGTTGATGCAAACGGAATTATCGTTTATTTAACAAAAACTGCTTCCAAAAACCTTCTGGGGAATTCGTTTAACGATGTTGATATGTGTTTATGCTTTTACAAGGCAACCGATGCAGAAGTTACCGATAATCTGTTAGGATTCAATGTCAAAAGTGTAATTGACAATGATGAATACACTCTAGAATCCCAGGTCTACTTGATCAATCATCCCGGCATTAATGATGCCCCTATTCCTGACCCTGACAATAGCAATGCCATTAGCTTTGTTCCATAAGAACTCGCTCCCTGACACCAACGTATTCTTATTGGTAGTTATGTCTTACGTATATGGAGGGATATCTCCACAATGATTCAAACGATTAACATGCGCACCATTATTCTTCAGGATACAACCCTACGTATCTGTCATCCTGCCAGTATCCCCACTGGGAGGTTCCGTTTGTCCAGAAGTAGGTTCCCTGTCCGGTCATCATATCGTCTTCCCATTGGCCTACATACCTAGCACCGGTTGCCCAGTAATAGGTACCCAAACCGCTGAATGCCAGACTGGAAAATTCGCCTTCATATCTTTCTCCATTAGGAAATGTGTAGATTCCCAGTCCATTAGCATCTCCCCCGCTCATCTGTCCGGTGTATTGTTCTCCGTAAGGCCATATAATCGTGCCATACCCCTGGGCTTCATCGTTGACGAATTCGCCAATATATTTTACATCATTGGACCAGGTAAACACGCCATCGCCATTGCGCTTGTTATAACGAAAATCACCCACATATTCCTCGCCCGTCGGCCATGTATAGGTCCCATGCCCGTGGAACATATTGAAGCGAAATTCACCCTCATACACATTCCCGTCCTGATATTCAAGACGTCCCTGCCCATTAAACAGGTTGTTGTCCCAGTTTCCTTCATAGATTGTTCCATCCGGAAATTCAATACGTCCATAGCCATTTGCCTTGTTGTTCACGATTTGCCCATGAAATTCACTTGTATCCGGCCATTTAATAGTCCCTTTCAGCACTGCATCATCTTTGGTCTCACCTGCTTCCCAGTCACTATCATGGAAGCTCAGTTTCATCAAAAAGGCATTGTTGCCTCCTGGCGAGCCAACATTTTTCATTCCGCCGATAATATATCCGTTATAGGTCGTAAACTCCCCCCAGAAGGTCGTATCCGGGCCTATATTCCCAAAGGTTTTATCCTGCAGAACATTACCGGATGCATCGGTCTTAATCAGGTACGTCCCTGAAGTGGATAATCCATAGGCATAGGTATTGCCCAGAACGATGAACTTGCCATCACTCATTTCCTGTACAGACAGTCCATTATTATCTGTGTTTAATCCATAGGTCTTATCCCAGATTTTACTGCCCTGTTCATCAATGCGAACCAAATAAATATCTGTACCTCCAGTAGATTGGGTATATTGATACCCCAGCACCAGATAATCATCTTTGGATGTTTGTATCAGGGTATTCCCGCTGTCCGTCCCGGTTCCGCCAAAGGTTTGTTTCCACACCAGACTTCCGTGTGCATCGGTTTTCACCACAAAAACATCCCGTCCGCCAGCACCATAAGAATCTGAATAACCCGTTAGAAGATAACCGCGGTCTTTGGTCTGAATAACACGGCTCACACCGTCTGAACCTGTACCTCCGTAGGTTTTTTGCCAGACTAGTACGCCATCCTCATTGAGGTTCGCCAAATAGGCATCTCGCCCTCCAGCACCAAAGGAATCTGTATACCCGGAAACGATGAAACTACCGTCCTTTGTCTGCCTGACACAACTAGCTTCCTCGAATTTCTTTCCGCCCAATTCCCGATCCCATTTCTCTTTTCCGTTGGCATCAACCTTCACGACATAGATGTTGCGCTCATCTTCATACTTTTCTTTGGTATACCCGGCCAGTATGTAACCTCCATCTTTCGTCTGTTCCACCCAGTTAGCTGAATCGTCCCCACTTCCGCCGTAGGTTTTTTTCCATTCCATCTCACCCTGCAGATCGGTTTTTACCAGGAACATATCTCGCTGTCCCTCTCCATAGGAATAGGTGTAACCAGCAAATATATAACCCCCGTCTGCTGTCTGATGAACACACTGAATGGATTCAGCTCCGTTCCCTCCATAGTCTTTGCTCCAAAGGATATCAAGAGATTCCCCTGCAGATGCCGGCAAAACCCATATACTAAGGAAGAACAATGCCAGCACAAATGCAGTCAGCCTGGATGTCTTATTTTTTCCTGTTGTTTTGTTTACCATGATGGTTACGAACATTCTATCCTTCCTTTCTTATTGATCACGATCAATCGCTTTGCTTCTGGAATACTTTTGCTGTGGGACCTCCGGCGGTGGCAACGCATTGTCGTTTTCGGCTTCGCCTTCATCCTGATTTGCTCCTGACAACGTCAGTGCCATCGCTTCCCCATAAAGGGTCTGTTCACTCACAATGTTTTCCCATAACAAATGTCCGGACGAATTGAGTTTTACCAGACACATCTTCTGCTGTGCATCCGGTGTATGCGTATATCCAACCACCAGGAATTCACTGGAAGGTGACACCTGTGCAAACGCACCCACATAGCTTTCGCTGCCGCCAATCGCACGTTCCCAGCTAGCATATCCGGAACCACTGCATTTAACAACGTACATATCCCAGCTCCCGCCGCCAAACGATTTGCTTGTTCCGGTCAGGATAAACCCACCGGTATTTAATGCCTGTACAGAACAAGCGTAGTCTGCTTGCTCTCCACCGTAGGTCCGTTCAAAAATCCTTTTTCCTTTGCGATCCAATCCGACTGCATAGGCATCTGCATCTCCATCGCCTTTTGATTTTGTGTATCCCACTGCGACGTAACGCCCCGTTGCTGTTTCCTGAATAAAACTGCCTTCGTCATCTGCCACTCCGCCAAAGCATGCATCCCAGGATTTATCTCCCCATTTGTTGAGTTTGAGGACGTACAGATCCCGTCCGCCTGCTCCCTGCGAACCAGTGTAACCGGTCAGTATGTAACCATCATCATCTGTCTGTTGAATATGTCGAGCCTCATCGTCCCCACTTCCGCCAAACGTCTTTTCCCATTCTATAACGTTGTCCTTATCTTTTTTCACAACATGGATATCCTTATTTCCCCCCTCAAAAGAAAGCGTATAAGACAGAATAATCTGTCCCCCGTCGGAGGTTATCTCACGAAAGTCTGCTTCCGGAACTGGATTATCTGAATCCTCCTGATCCTGCAGCGTAATACGCTCCGCTGCAGCCAAAACCGGAGTTTCACACATGATCCCAAAGCTCAAGGCCAGTGTTATTATAAAAACACTCACTAAGATGATAACATTGCATTTTTTATCAGGCACAGCTTTTTCTATTCCCATACAGGTAGCCTCCCCTCGTGTTCTGTACATAATATCTTTATAGGCTCTGTTCAATATCTACCACAGGATTCACGGTATCATAGTAGGTCGTAAGCTCTATGCTCATATGCATATTATCAGGATCATATTGGCTGCTTTCAGGTTCAGCACCTGGTTGGTAATCGTTATAGGTTGTCTGATTAACCGCTCCTGACACCTGCTGCATCATAACACTTTTGGGAATCGGGGATTCCGGAGGTGGTGTAACGCTTTTATACGTGTACGTATCCTCATTAGAACCTCCTGTTTGCTCATTCTTCTGTTCCCTATTCATGGCTACCGCCTGCACGCTGATAATCCGAGGAGCATTTTCAAGCAACAACAGATACTCCAGCAGTTGGTAATAACGACCCGATATATCCAGCATAAAGCTAATATCAGAAGCACCTTTGATGGTTCCTTTCATCGTCTTCGTTACCTTATTTTGCGCTGCAAGCAGCTGATCTTCTAAATTGTCACTATCTGATGTATTACTAAAGGAAATAGACTGAAGCTGCACATCACAATCTTCCGCCATGCCCCCCAACAAGTCCACCATTTCAACCATCTGTCTTTCCCGTGGTACTTTCTCCTCAAGCTCATAATATTTTTTCAGTTCCTGATCTATGCCCGCAATCCTCTGATTCTTCTCGCCTTCCAACTGCACAGCAAGATCAATTTGGTTTTCAAGTTGCTTTTTTTCAACCTGCAGAGATTGCACTTTATCTCCAGCCGGCGAATATACATAACGGTAACCCAAAAAACCGATTAGGAGATAAACAGCGATTAGGATGAGGATTTTTTCACGCCTGGAAATGTTCATTTTTCGCTCACCTCCAGGTTTACCAGAAGCTGAAAAGATAGTTCTCCAGTTTCTTCGTTCACATCATATTTCAAATCACTAATCTCTCCTGCAAAAAAGGTTTCTTTTATCCACTTAAGAAAACTCACCATTCCACTGCGTGAAGCAGCCAATCCATTGAGTACAACGTTTCCATCATTCACATCAATATCAATGAGCAGAATCCCCGGCACAGACATTTTGCCTATTTCTTCAAACACCACTGCAAAATTACTTTGCTTACTTTCTACATTAGATATGAGATCTTCCCTAGCTTTAATCTGCTCGACAATTTTTTCTTTCGACACCAATGACCCGGTCTGGGCGTTCGATTGCTGTAGCTCTACTGCAAGGAGCTCGTTAGCGCTTTGAAGATCAGCAATCTGTGCCCTTTTGCTCAGGGTAGAAAAAAACAGTCCCCCTACGATCAGAACGCCAATCAAACAGTAAATACTTATTTCAAAGATTATTCGTTTTCGCGCAATCTGTTTTTCAAATTTATAATTTAATAGATTTATTTGAATTTCGCGTGAACGATTCATAGAAACACCCCCTCGATGTTTCTATGAATTAAATCCACGGAAAGACAATACACACAACAATTGTCCAACCGTCACTCCTCCTGTGTCACAACTAAAATAAAGTAAATAGATCGTAATCTATTTTCTTATATAATTTTTTACATATGTTTTGTTTATTTCAACACTAATTCCTTTTTTCCTCCATTACTTTGGGCACTACAATAAATTTTCAGGAAATTAGTCTTATGAAAATTGGTCCAAAAGGCTTATGCTTCCATCAATCAATTGCTTCATTAAAATTTCGTTACTACTCAGCCGTGTTAATCCGTGTCTATTCTTTCCAACTACCAACTAACCAACTAACCAACTTTATGCCGCATAATCCGTCAACTGCGGAACTTGAGTTATTATTTTGTCAATAGCTGAGTAGTAACAAAATTTCAATAAAATAACCCCAGATAAAAGCGAAGGAAACTTTCTCCATAAAGAAGAATGAAGTACGCCGCTATCGAAAGAAAAGGTCCAAATCGAACCGCGGTTTTTCGACCAGCGTTTCCGAAAACCAGCAATCCAATGGCCCATAACCCGCCCATAACTGACGAGAGAACAAACACCAGCAATGCTCCTTTTATCCCCATAAACGCACCAATAACTGCGACCAGTTTGACATCTCCACCGCCCATCCCGCCTCGAGAAAGTACCGCAATGAGAAAAAAAACGCCTGCAAAAGCAAGCATGCCGATTATCGAACTTTTTATTCCTATGGTAAAAAACGAAAACACCAACCCAGCAACCACACCAGGATAGGTAATGACATCTGGAATAATTCCCTCATCAATATCAGTAAATGCGGTTACAATCAAAATAGTTGTAAAGATACAGCCACCAACAGTCCACAGGGACAGGCCATAGGTTAAGAACACCATGTAAAAACTCAACCCTGTCAGCAATTCCACCAGCGGATAGCGGGGTGATATTTTTTCTCCACAATAGTGACATTTTCCCCGGAGAAAAAGATAACTAAAAACCGGAACTAAATCAAGCGGTTTTAGTCCATGTCCGCAGGCAGTACAGTGACTTCCCGGCCAGACGATTGACTCCTCCCTTGGAACCCTGTAAATGACCACATTTAAAAATGACCCAATGAATAGCCCAATAATAAAAACAAGCACGTATTATGCACCTGACCTTCTGTCATAATCTATCACTATTTTTTCGGCGTTTTTCCCCTTGCCTCCAGTATTTAATTGTATCAGCACCCCTAATATTGTTCAACAGTTCCCCTGCATAGAACTCGTTGAAATTATCATCTATGACTGGATTCAACATGGTATAATATATCGAATCATGCCTAAAGCATTAAAATTGTTACGCAAACAAAAGGAGAGGCTCAAATGGATTCCAGAATTCGTCAGATTATGTCCCGATATTTTGGCTATCAGGACTTTAAGACAGGTCAACAGGAGATCATAGATCACATTCTTCAGTCCCGGGATACGCTCGGGGTATTACCAACCGGTGGTGGAAAATCATTATGCTATCAGCTTCCTGCCCTTGCCTTTCCAGGTCTTACCCTGGTTATATCCCCTTTGATTGCACTCATGAAAGACCAGGTAGATGCACTCAATGATCAGGGGATCGCTGCTTCCTTCATCAATAGTTCACTTCCCCCTGGTGAGTTGTCCTATCGTTTGCAGCAGGCAGCCCAGAATAAATATAAACTCCTCTACATTGCTCCGGAAAGACTTGACAGCAGTGATTTTATAGATATGATCTCTAACCTCTCCATTTCGCTTATCGCCATTGATGAGGCTCACTGTGTTTCACAGTGGGGTCACGATTTTCGCCCCAGCTATTTAAATATTGGCAATTGGATCAATGCCATGCCGTACAGACCTGTCATCACCGCATTTACAGCCACTGCCACCGCCCAGGTTCGTGACGATATTGTTGCTCTGTTAGGACTTGAAAACCCAGGCGTTTTCGTCAATAGCTTTGACCGCCCTAATCTGTATTTTTCTATCGCTAAAGGCGTAGACCGCACGCGATTTATAAAAAACTATTTAAAGGAACGCACCGAACAATCCGGCATCATCTACGCCGCCACTCGCAAAGAGGTTGACCTGCTATCCGAACAGCTACAGGCCCAGGGGTATAACGTCGGAAAGTATCATGCTGGTTTAAGCGACGAGGTGCGGAAACAGAATCAAGAAGACTTTATCTATGATCGTATTCAGGTCATGGTAGCGACCAATGCCTTCGGGTTAGGGATTGATAAATCAAACGTGCGATTTGTCATCCACCATAACATGCCCCGACATCTAGAAGCCTATTACCAGGAGGCAGGGCGTGCAGGGCGTGATGGTCAGGACGCTCATTGCATCCTGCTCTTTCATGCATCTGATATACAGATACAAAAATATCTTATTGAACAAAGCGGATTTTTTGCTGACAAAAAAGACATGGAATATGCGAAACTTCAGGAAATGATCGATTATTGCCATACCACCCGTTGCCTGCGTAAATACATTCTCGAGTATTTCGGTGAAACAGATGTCCCCGAGTATTGCCATAACTGTGTTAACTGTGAGAAACATGAACAGAAAGACATGACCGTCGAAGCCCAGAAGATCTTTTCCTGTATTCTCCGCATGAATCAATCCTACGGCAGCAACCTGGTCGCCTCAGTATTAAAGGGATCACAACAAAAACGAGTCCTTGAACTCCGCTTCGATAGGCTTTCCACCTATGGAATCATGAGTGAATATACCGCACCACAGATCGTAGAACTGATCAATCTTTTGACCGCAGAAGACTATCTGATGGTCAGCGGAGGTCAGTATCCTGTGGTGAAACTTCGCAAGAAAGCCCTTCCCATTTTACGAAGTGAGGAGAAACTGATTTTACGCCTCCCCAAAATGCCTGAAAAGGCATCGGAAGAAAGCGCTCTATTCCCGTCTCTGAGGATGCTGCGCCAACAGATCGCCTTGGCTCAAAACATTCCTCCTTATGTGGTTTTCTCTGACAAAACCCTGCAGGAGATGTGTATGTACCTGCCTGTAAACCAAGAAGACATGCTGAATATCAACGGTGTTGGACAAGTCAAGTTCGAACGATATGGAGAGGCTTTTTTAAGCCTTATCCGGCAATATAAAGAAGATGATGCATCATTTATTGAGTCGCAGCCTGTAAGTACCACAAAAAAAACGCTTGGCAAAAAAAAATCTGCCAAAACCGAAAAGCAACCGAAAGATATGAAAATTCCCAGTCACATCCTAACCTGGCAGGAACACAAAAACGGTAAATCTCTGCGCGAGATTTCACAGGAACGAAAGCTGGGAATCCTCACCATTGAAACGCACCTTATCAGGGCTTATCAAGAAGGATATACCGTCGACTGGGACGAGTTCATCACCCCGGAAGAAAGGCAACAAATTGCAGCCGTAGCTCTGCAAATCGGCACAGACAAACTGCGCCCCATCAAAGATGCTCTCCCTGAAAGCATCAGTTACTTCGCTATTAAGATCGCACTATCCACTTAATGACGTAATAAACACAGCGGCCAATGCATAGTATCCTACTACAAGTGGCAAGGAGTGACAAGGGGACGGGGTTGTTGTCAACTCTTTTGCTTTCCCGCAATCAGGTATCAAGGGCCGCTTCCATGAATTGACAACAACCCCGTCCCCTTGTCACTCCTTGCCACTTGTCATAACTGAAAAAAGCAATCGGCCTGCGCCAAGATTTAAAAAATAGTACAAAGACTTTCGAGGAGGATTATAGATGTCATTATATGAGTTCGAAGGAAAACGTCCCAAAATAGGAGCAACCAGTTATGTTCATCCAACGGCAGTTTTGATTGGTGATGTCACGATTGGTGAAAAATGTTTTATTAATTAGAAAATAGGATTTTTTGAACGCAGATTTTCGCTGATGTCCGCTGATTAACGCTGTTTTTTTAAAAATATTTTAAACAGCGTTAATCAGAGGCAATCAGCGTATATCAACGTTAAAATCGTTCCACTCCCTGGTTGCCCGCTAATTTTCATCAGTGGTTATGCCCTGCAGCTATGGGTGGTTAATCAGAAAATAAAAGATCTGTTACCCGAAAAAGCTTCGGGCAACAGACCTTTCAATATATCACTTCATCCGCATTAACCAGGACTTTCCTAAGACAACATACTGATAAATAACCCTGCAGCCACTACGGTTCCGATGACTCCTGCTACATTGGGTCCCATCGCCTGCATCAGGATGAAATTATGTTTATCTTCCTCACGCGCAAGCGTTTGTGCAACCCTTGCCGCCATGGGCACCGCTGATACACCGGCAGCACCAATAAGGGGATTGATTTTTTCTTTTGAAAAAAGGTTCATTAATTTTGCACCCATAATTCCACCTGCTGTACTGAAAGCGAAGGCCACCAGTCCGAGGAAGAAGATAAACAAAGACTGTTGCTGAAGAAAAACACCCGCTGGCATCGTCGCCCCTATGCAGACCCCCAGGAAAATCACAACAGTATTCATCAGTTCATTCTGAGCCGTTTTCGAAAGCCGTTCAACGACACCACATTCCTTAAAAAGATTTCCCAGCATAAGCATGCCGATAAGCGGAGCCGACGCCGGTACTAATAGACAGATGATGATCGTCGCAAAGAGCGGGAATCCTATCTTCTCAAGCTTGCTGACCTGCCGGGGCTGTTTCATCCGTATCTTTCTTTCCTCCGGGGTCGTCAGCGCCCTCATGATAGGCGGCTGAATAATCGGCACCATCGCCATATAGGAATAGGCTGCCACCGACGTAGCACCAAGCAGCTTCGGCGCCAATTTAGAGGCTAAATATACGGTTGTCGGACCATCAGCCCCGCCGATAATACCAATGACCGCTGCCTCACAGATCGTAAAGCCAAACAACAATGCACCAAAAAAGGTTATGTATACCCCAACCTGACCAGCTGCTCCAAGCAGAATGGTCTTCGGATTTGCGATAAGAGGACCAAAATCAGTCATTGCACCCAACCCCAGAAAGATTAGTGGCGGGAGAAGGTTCCATTGCGAAATCCCGTAATTATAGAAAACCCATAATAAACTATTCTCCTCCATGAGCCCCGCCAGGGGCAGGTTAACCAGTAGAATACCAAAGCTAATCGGCACCAAAAGAAGCGGTTCATAGTTCTTCTTTATGGCCAAGTAAATGAGAATAAATGCGATCATCCACATGATAATATTGCCAAATGTAAGATGTATAAAACCCATTCCACTAAAAACCCTGTTCAATAATAAAACCATAACTACCAAACCTCCGATTACTCATTTCTTAAAAGCGTAGTTCTACGATTTGCTAACAGGTTTAGCGGCTTCCTTTTTCTCAATAGTCTGTACAATCTTCAAAAAAATGCTGATAGATATCTGCAGCAAGAAGAGACAAATAAGAACGGTACCAAACCCAATAAGAAAGACCTGTACCGCTTCTCCCCACACGCTCATAATTTCACCCTCTCGTTACGATATGAAGAACATATCGCAAATCTTTTTCCATGAACAAAGATGTACACCTTTATTAATTAAAACTTAGTAGGCCAATTTCTTAGATAATGTTTGCCTATCCCCTTGTCTTTTGAATCACGGACAACGCCCAGGATGTTCATGATGTATTTCCGGGTTTCGCGAGGATCAATAACATCCTGCACATAATAGTCACCGGCAGCCGGATACGGCGACTGGTCACCCAACATCCTGTCAACCAGTTTCATCCGTTCTTCTTGCGGAAGCTCTCCGAATACAACATCAGCAGCGATGAGCGGATCCATAAAGCCTATTTCAGCCATTGGCCAGGCAGCACTAAAGTCAGCCCCCGTACCAGGACCACACATATTGGCTCCAGCCTGCCCGTATGATTTTCTGATAACGATTGATATTTTGGGTACCGTAACTTGGAACAGCGCCTGTAAAGCATTTACTACCCTGGAACCAACACGATTCACTTCGGCATCTTTACCGACAAGATGACCCGGCGTATCATGCAAAAAGATTAATGGAATATTATACGAATCGCACAGACATAGAAAACTGGTCAATTTCTCCAGGGCATCTGTATCCATCGCACCCACTTTGACAATCGGATTGTTCGCAATAAACCCAACGACCTCGCCATTCACCCGTGCAAGACAGGTGATCAACATACTCCCAAACGCAGGTTTTATCTCAAACATTTTTCCGCCATCTACCATACATTCAATAAGACGATGCATGTCATAAGTTCTCGTGCGCCGCTCCGGCAAAAAGCTCAGTATTTTCTCCATTTTCTCCTCGGATCCTGGAGGAACTTCTTGTGCCGCTGGAAGCTCACCGTTGTTGTTCGGCATATAATCAAGGTATTCTTTAATGATGCGGAAACAATCTTCCTCGTCCTCGGCCACTTGATCTGTCATCCCGGTAACTTTGGAATGCACTTCCCAGCCACCCATCTCTTCACCGGTATCTGTTTGTCCTATCGCCCGGCTAAGGGCACGAGGACCCGAGATGGATATGGCGCTTCCTTTTACCTGCACCACAAAATCAGCTATACAGGCCTGGAAATCTGCAACGCCGTAGCATTCTCCCATCGCAGCAAAGATGTACGGTTGTTCCCGAAAATTAGTGTACTCCATCATCAGAGTAGCAACCCCACCGCCTCCAAGGGTACACACTTCCTTTGAGCCCTGACAATCAGGCATACGGGCTCCGCCTGCCTCTCCCAGCCAAATCAACGGAATGTGATACTGTTCCTTTACCTGCGCCTTAAATTGAATCATCTTTTTCAAATTAACCCGTGCATTTGTCGAAGCTAAGACCGTAAAATCGTTCACGATCACTGCAACCAAACGACCCTTTATACGACCATAGCCCATAATCAAACTATCCGCAGGAGTCTTTTCTTCCATTCCTGGCATGTCAGAGTGCGCAAGCATCCCCATCTCAAAAAAACTACTTGGATCTAATAACCTGTCAATGCGCTCACGAGCAGTTAGCCAACCAGCATCATGTCTACGCTTAACCTTATTCGCGCCCCCCATTTGAAGTGCGCGTTCCTTTTTCTCTTTTAATTCCCCTAATAATTCATCAAATTCCATAGCTATACCTCTTCACATACATATTTTGAATAATCCCACGGAACAATAGCCGTTGAATGAAGAAGGGAGCAGGGAAATAATAACGAAAACAATCTATCGTTATTATTTCCCGAAAAAATTATTCAATAATAATGAGTACGTTGTCTTCCTTTACCGTATCGTCCACTTTAACCTTAATTTCCTTCACTGTACCTCCACAGGTTGCATATATGGGATTTTCCATCTTCATCGCTTCCAGGAGGATCAGTTCCTGGTCTTCCTGAACATGATCTCCTTCCTTCACTAATATTTCAATAATCGTCCCCGGCATTGGTGCTTTAATTTCAGACATAATAACCTCCTGATATTAGTATTGTATTAAGCGGCAACAATAATCTTTCCTGGATACACCCGTATCCTGTTAACAACGAGCAAAGCCTCCCTCCCGCTTAATATTACCATATTTAGGACTCACTATCTTTCATATATTTTTCAAGATTGTTAATTAATTCCTTTTTCGCAACTTTTCCAATCTTTCCTACCGGAATATTATTCGTTATATAGATCTTATTGGGTTGTTTGTAATCAGCCAGTCCCTTTTTGCAGTATGCTTTTATTTCTTCAACGGTTAGTTTCACACCAGCTTCCGGTATAATAAAGGCATATCCCGTTTCGCCCCATAGCTCATGTTTTACCGAGATAACAGCTGACGTATTAACCCCAGGATAGGCGTTTAGATAGTCCTCAACTTGCACGGGATATACATTATATCCTCCACTCTTGTACATATCCATAGATCTTCCCTGATAATGAAGATAACCCCGTTCATCCATAAAACCAAGGTCACCGGTTCGAAGCCACCCATCTTTGAATACGCCTTCGTTGTCTTCTTTATCCATGTAAGAATTGATCACACTATCACTTTTCACCCAGAGCATACCAGCTTCTCCTGGGTCACAGACGATGTTATCGGGTCGCACCGCCCTCATTTCGAAACCAGGTGCTGGCTTTCCTTCCGTAGCAGCAAGGGTTTCAAAATCATCATCTCTTCGTGTAAAGGTATAGAACCCACTCGTTTCACTCATCCCATAGCTGGCGAATATTGTTGCATTGGGAAAGGCCTCCTGGGTACGTTGTAGAAATTCAGGTGATTGGGTTTCTCCCGAGTATCCGAATTTCGTGATGGAACTGGTATCATAATCCGATACATTGCACATCTTGAACATCAGGCGATACATCGTGGGTACCCCACCCGTAATTGTGATCTTGTACTTCTGATAGGTTTCCAGGGCTTCCTGTGGATCAAATGTCGGGCAAAGAACAGATGACGCTCCGGCATAAAGTCCCATCGCAATCAAATCATGATCCCCCGCAACATGGCTTGTTGGCATGTTTATGATTAGCCTGTCTTTATCGGTCGTACCTATCATATCTGCTGTAGCTTTAGCAATTGCATACGTGTTTTTATTACTAATTAATGCTCCCTTGGGTCTGCCGGTTGTACCACTGGTAAAAATAATGATCAGAGTATCATCAGGCTGAGGATGATACTCGTTTGGAACTGGATCCGGTGATCCTTCTAACAACGCCTCGTAAGGTTTTGCGCCGTTATACTCCAGACCTCCGAAATAGGAAAACACATGATCAAAGGAGTACAAATTCACTAGTTCTTCGGTCTTTTCTTTAAAAGGCACCGGGTTTGCAAGACCTACCAGCAGTTTTGGTTGGACTCGATCACAGAGTGCCTTCATCTCACCTGGTTTATCTCGCAGATCAAGAGGCAGAACAACCAACCCCATGGTTGAAGCAGCCATAAATAATGTTGAAAATGCTGGTGACTGCGGCAATAAGGTCGCAATTTTATCACCAGGTCTAAGACCAAGGTCAATCATTGAATTAGCAACTCGCTTGATCATTTCGTTAAACTGTTCGTAGGTAATTACCTGATCCATGAAGATATACGCAATACTTTTTGGCCTTTTCTCAGCATGCTCTTCCACTAACTTTGAAAAATAATCTACCATTTTTTGCCTCCTCTATATCGTCTCACATTACATCATTCATCTTAACAGCGCATACCCCGCCTTTTCACGCCCAGTTTTGTTTGTTCCAAATCAAAAACCTTTTCAATCCAGGAACAAAGTAGTGGTCTTGTATCGCGGGGATCAATAATATCTTCAATGCCAAAATGTTCAGCTGCCCTGAAGGGCTGCGCAAAACCTCGGTAGTATTCCTGAATCTGCTCATGTAGTGCCGCAGGATCTTCTGCTGCCTCAATTTCTGCTCTGTGCGCCGCAAACACTCCACCTTCTATGGGAATATTACCCCAGTATGCAGATGGCCAGGCAAATCGCCAGTTTAGCTTTTGAGGATCTGACTGGGCCCCGCCAGCTACGCCAAAACATTTTCTCACATATACCGATGCCCATGGGATTGTCGCCTGAAGGACAGAGAAACTAGCCCTGACGCCCTTTCTGATCGTTCCCATCTCTTCGGACTTAACCCCGATATAAAACCCCGGCTGATCGATCAGGTTCACCACTGGTATGTGGAACGTATCACACATATCAACAAAACGCTGGAATTTTTCAGCAACGTCCCATGAGAACGATCCGCCTTTGAATCTGACATCATTGGCAAGAACACCCACAGGATAACCATTTAATCGTGCCAGCGCAGTAATCTGTGATTGACCCTGACGTCGACCTATTTCGAAGATTGAATCTGTATCAAAAATGTGCTCCATGATTTTTCTCATGTTATACATCTTTCTTCCGTCTTTTGGAATAATAGAGATCAGTTCCTCGTCACGCCGATTTGGGTCATCTCTATCCGCATATTTTCTTTTAGGCATTTCCCAAACATTCTGGGGAAGATAATCCAAAAACCTCTGTGTCTGTTTGATCGCCTCTTCTTCATTCTCAGCCACGTTATCAACAACACCACTGACTTCTGTATGAATCTTGTATCCTCCCAGTTCCTCCTTGGACACCTTCTGTCCCTGCGCCCACTGAACCAGAGGCGGTCCCCCAACAAAGACCTGACTCGTTTCTTTGACCATGATGGAAAAATGTGCCTGCACCATCAGCAATGCACCGATCCCCGAAACAGGTCCAAGCGCCACAGATACCAACGGCACCATTGTCATCAACTCCGCAAGCATAGCAGGTGCAACATCATCTACCACAGGTAACTCAAGATACCCAATCTGTGCGACTTCCCGTATACTTCCACCGGCTCCATCCAGTAATCGAATCAGGGGTAAACGCAGCTCATAAGCCATTTTGCCATTGTAAGCAAGCTTAGACTTATACATCCTGCCAACCGAGGCACCCTTTATAGTGAAATCATCCCCCTGTACAACGACATTTTGCCCGTTTACTTTCCCCGTCCCAATAACAATCGGGCACGGCGTGAATTCAGCCAGGTCCTGGTTATTGTTGACATAGGTTGCATCACCTGCTAGCACACCCGTTTCTTCAAACGTATCCTCATCTAAAAGCGCATCGATTCTCTCACGAACGGTCATCTTGCCTAGGTCATGCTGCCGTTGAATTCCCTTTTCTCCACCCAGCTTGTACGCCAATTCTTTTCTTTTCTTTAGTTCTTCGACATCATTTTTCCACATGCAATCCCTTCCTTAAAATGATTTTTTAAATACGCAGGCTAGTGTTCTCTTCTACGTCCACTCCTTTCATTTTTTTAATATTCATCAACGGATTACTCCGATAATAAATCATTTCTCAAGTTTCGCAGTTGACGGATTATGGGGCATAAAGTTAGACAGTTGGTTAGTTGGACAGTTGGACAGTTGGAAAGGAATGAGGGAACGATAGAACACAGGGAGTATCAGTGGTATCCATAGGAGGTGTCTATTCGTTCCCCTTTCCAACTAACCAACTAACCAACTAACCAACTGTCCAACTAACCAACTAACCAACTGACCAACTAACCAACTAACCAACTAACCAACTAACCAAAACGTCAGCGTCTATCTGCCATTCATTATAAGATTACGATCTTAGCGCAATATCTGTTTTTGTCTTAGAAACATCTTAGAAATAACAAAATGATATATTTTTTCAAAAATACACCTTAAACCCACTTGGACAAAATGGATTAATCTGATACCTTTTAAATAGGGGAAATTAAAGATTAAAAACAAAACAGTTCGTTCTTTCCATAAAAGTAATTGCAATTTTATATTGGACTAATTATCCTGCCGACCTTAGTCATGTTAAAATTTACCTAAAGCACTTATTTATAGACGCACTATTAATGCCTTTCTTTTTTTGAGCTCTAACGATATAATTAGAATTTTTTTTGAAGAGGTGATAGAGGTGTTTTCCAACGAGTTCCCTAGCCTATCAAATATTTTGCGACGTCCCCGTTTGGAGCAAATGATGGAACATGCAACCGAGAAACGGCTAACCCTGGTTAGTGGAGCTGCAGGTCAGGGCAAAACCACACTGGTCGCAGATGCCTTAAAACAAATGGGATATCCTGTGTTTTGGTATTCACTGGTTAGAAATGATATTAACAAAGTGAAATTTTTAAACAGTTTGCTTGAATTTCTTTCTGAATTAACATCCATCCCTCTTAAGCAGAAAACCACGCTGGATTCAGTCTCTGACGCACAGATGATTTCTATTTTTAATGATTATATAAAGGAAAGCACATTAAAAACGGATTTCTTCATTGTAATTGATAATTATGAACGCATCAGTTCTTCTTGTGAATTCGAGGATTTCACACAATATTTATTTATGAACACACCCTCTAATTTTCATTTCGTAATCATCTCTCGTCCCTGCTTTTATCGGAAATTAGTCAGCCAAAAACTCCGTTGTGAATTGATTGACATAAATCATAAGAATTTAACGTTTACACCTGCTGAAACCAAGGAGCTTTTCACCAATACATATGGAATTAAACTCTTACCAGATCAACTTGATGCTCTTTTAACCCTTACCGAAGGTTGGCCAATAGCTATGTCTTTAATAGGAAACAAACTCTTAGTTGAATCTGATATTCAGGAATTCGTTGGCAATAGGGACGCTTCTGCTATGCTAGCTAAACTTCCAGATCTGTATTTGTATTTGAAAGAAGAAATTTATAACCACCTTTCTTCTAAACAGCAAAACCTTCTCCTCGCAGCTTCGGTATTGGAAGAAATACCTTCTGATTTGGCCAGTTCTTTGGCGGATAACGAGGTATTAACTCTGCTTGACGAAAGTGTCAATGACAATCTTCTGGTTACTTGCATTGACAGAGTACATGGAACCTATAGATTCTATGCACTCTGGCGGGCTTTTTTATATTCTAAGATGCTTCGCAATTGGAGTACGACTAAAATAAGCGAATTGCAAAAACACGTAGGGTCTTATTATTTTCAAGTTGGACAGTGGAAGAATGCATTCCGGCATTATGTTGAGGGGCATGATATTGAGGGGGTAATCACGACCTTAAAACAAGAGGGACCTCAAATTTTAGACCTTTATTTGACAGATAAGCTCTACGCTTTGATGACTTCCATCCCACTGGGGGAGATGGAATCTGACCCATGGATTCAGTTAGCCTATGCCTCTTCATTAAGATTTCGAAACCCAACCTTTTGTTTCTTTTATACAAATAGAGCCCTGGATGGCTTTACCCTTATTAATGACAGTAAAGGAATTGATTATGCGTTATTTATCAAATCAGAGGTTTTGATTTTCTTCCCAGGAGATCTTTCCCTAATGCAGAATACAATCAATGATAATACGCTGATATCTCATCCCAAGGAATATTCTGAACTCCGCACCATCGCATTCAAGCAGGCATACACAGCTCTATCCCATTGCTACTTAACAGGTGATATGAAAGAAGCAATCAAGCTTGGAGAACAGGCTCATCGAACGAGTTTTATCCTGCAAGACAGTAGTCTGACACTCTGGTCTTGTTGGGCATTAGCTCTTACATCAGTATTCATGGGCAATTTTGATGTTGCGCGGGGATATTGGATGGAGGCCTTTGAGAATAGGAATTCGCCCAATAACGATGACATTTTCGTAGCCCTAATCCCCTTTCTTGGGGGTTTGTTAAACGATTTTATGGGAGATTTTGTTACTGCGCAGGTATATCTTAAAATGGCTTCCTATGAATCAAAAAATCTGAAGCTAAAAGCCCTTGATTTCTATATTGAACATTATGCATCTTATGCAGCTGACTACATGGGAAATCAGATCGACGCCGAACAGTTTTTAGAGAAAATGTCTTCGGCAGTAGAAACATACCTGTACAATAACAATTATCACATTCGTTCATTCTATTTTGTATCCAAGGCGCATCATGCCTTTTTATGGAAACAAACCTCCCAGGCTGTTGATTGGGCCTATAAGGCTTTGGACAACAGACGTTTAGCTGGCGGAGAGATTTATTATGTGACATGCCACTTAACCCTTGGGGCAGCGTTGGTTGATAAAGGTAATCTGAATGAGGCAGAGTTTCATCTTCTTGAGGCGCTAAAAAAAAGCACTGCAATTTGCAGTACATTCTTTCAAGCATCAAGTTGTGTTCAACTGTCCCGTTTATATCATCGACTTGCCAATCAAAATCTGTGGCTTAAATATACCGAAACAGCGTTTCGCCTGGCATCTCAGAACTCTTTCTATCACTTCTTTTTGTGGCGCGATCAAGACATCGCAGAACTTGTTCAACAGTCCAAAGATATGATTTCCTTTCAGAGTTATCTAGAACAACTGTGTCAGAGGCGTTCTATATCGTTTAATAATTCGGAGACAACAGAATCTTCATCAGTATTGTCTTATCATACACAAAACCCTATTCGCCTCTTTTTGCTTGGCCCCTTTTATATGGATATTAATGGCACTGTCTATGAGAATAACGGAAAACGCAAAGTGTTACATTTACTAAAATTACTAGCGATCAGGAAAGAACCTCTTCCCGTTGATTCTTTAATCGAAGAAATGTGGCCCGGTTGGGATAGTAAACTCGGTAAGAATAACTTTTATTTTACCCTTAACCAGCTTCGAACTTTGCTGGGCGGAAAAGATATGGTTTATTATAAAAACGGATTATGCAGCATTAAACAGGAACAAGTTTGGAGCGACATTGATTATTTTAAATACTTAATTGGCCATTCTAAAAAGTTATATCAGGCCAACGAGCAGACGGGTGCTGTAAATGCACTTATAGAAGCGGTTGACCTTTATCGTGGAGAATTTCTGGAGGGTGATAGTCTTAGCGAATCCTTGTCAAACGAAAGAGAAACATTGGCTAAAACATACCATGACTGCCTGATAAGCAGCGGAAAGATCTTCCTTGAATTAGGACAGGTCGAACAAGCTATCAAGGTATTATCTCAAGCATGTTCTGTTCCTTTTTCCGACGAACATTCATACCGATTACTTATGTTAGCCCATTATGCCTTTGGAAACCAGTGGCAAGCGCTGGAGATTTACAATAATTTGAGCCAATACCTTTTTGAAAACTATCAATCCAACCCCCATAAGCTCACCGATGAATTGCGCGCCTTGATTAGCAGTGAGGCATATATTCCTTTACCCGAAGCCATCAACTGGCTTTTCAGTAAAGAGAATACCTATCGCCAACCCCATTAACAATTAGGGGCCATAATAAACGTGCCAGGCAGTACAACCTTTTCGACAGCACTGCCTGGCGCGTTTATTAATTTTCCAGTTATTTCTACAAAAAGTGTGGTTCTCCTTCTTAAATTGGCTTTACAATAAAACACCCGAATTTATTTCGATATTTCTCCATTACATCTCATATTCATTACTTTTCGACAAATACTTGCATTATTTTGTAAATGCTATTACAATCAAATTAAAGAAAGATTGGTATTACTTGGTAAGTTAAATTGCTGAAAAATGGAATTGCGGCCTTTCATTCAATTCTTTTGCTTATAAACTAAATATGGGGAGGGAACAACATGACAAAAGAAAATGAATATGTTGAAACTAAACGTAGTGATGAGAAAAACGATTCAAATAGACAGAAAACAGAAATGACTGCGGAAGAAAAGTATGAACTCAATTGCAGAGTAGCTCGTTTCTACGAATCAGGTGGTCTCATTGATGAATAAAAGATGATAGGCACCTAAAGCTCTAACTTACTTGCAACACAATATAAGAAATGCCCTAAAATCGCAGTTTTTCACTTTACTATATGCAACTCTCTATAAAATACTTTCACCTTTGTATTCGCAATTTCGCAAGTAAGTTAGAGTGATAGGTGCCCGGTACGGGCCGCACGAGGTGCCCGGTACGGGCCACACGAAGTGTCTGGTACGCTATATTTTATTGGTTCTCCGCCAAATATTCATCTTCTCGGCTTCTTTTATGAGATCATCTCTAAAACAGGGGTGAGCAAGACCAATTAGTAATTCAGCACGTTGCCAGGTCGGTTTACCTTTTAACTGTGCCACGCCATATTCTGTAACAACGTAATCTATAAAGGTACGACCTGTCGTTACAATACCACCTGCTGGGAGAGTAGGAACAATTCGAGAATGCAAATTCCCCTCCCGGTCTGTATAGCTGCTCGATAGGCAAAGGAAGCTTTTCCCTCCTTTTGAAGACCAGCATCCATTCACAAAATCCACCTGTCCACCCGAACCTGATATTTGCCGAATTCCTGAGCTTTCAGAACACGCCTGACTGAAAAGATCCATCATGACAATATTGTTAATAGATACAAAATTATCATTACGGGCTATGACCTTGGCATCATTGGTATGTGCGCCACAATGACTGGCCATATTCGGATTGTCCGCCATAAAATCATACATTTCCTGCGTTCCCAGAGCAAAAGTAAAGGCCATTTTGCACCGATCCGTAGTTTTATACCTCCCGTTTACTATACCAGCTTCAAAAAGTTTGACCATGGAATCCGAAAACATCTCGGTATGTATCCCCAGATCCCTTAGATCGGACTCACAAAGCAAATCCCCCAGAAGGTTAGGGAGTCCCCCGATGCCGAGCTGCAGACAGGCACGATCAGGAATCCGTTTCAGAATCATCTCTGCCATCGCTCTCTCGGCCGCACTGGGTTTAGCAGGAGCAGGAATGGTCATTAATGGTTCATTGCTACCTTCAATAATATGATCTACCAATGAAATATGAACAGCGTCTTCTGAACCACCGGGAACACGCGGTATATTTTTATTCACCTCAAGAATTGTGGTTTTCGCTCCCAGACATGATTCCAGACTATTAACATTTGTCGGACCAAACGAGAACATACCGTGTTCGTCCATCGGACTTACCTGCTGCACATAAATATCATAAGGAAATAAGTCCGACCCAATAATATCGTGCAATTCCCCAAATTGAACCGGATTATAATACATAAGATCTTTGTCATGCAACATACGATCCGTTGTATCAAAAAACCAACTGTTCATAATAAAGTGTTCATGGCTTGCATCCATATATGCTGCCGTACGCTCATAATTGATTCCTGCACACCCGGTAATCTGTACGTTCTGTAAATCTTCCGTTCGTTTCATCAAAGCCACATCAAAATCAACTGGTCGTCCAAGAAACACACCATACAGCACATGATCTCCAGAGTGTACGAGTTGGGCCGCGCTTTCAGCACTAATGCATTTTTCCCTGTACTCTTGCTGGTAGGT
>JAYEHK010000150.1:31105-34629 GCA_034659475.1 Bacillota bacterium
ATCAAGTGTTGATTAGTTAGAAAATAGCTTTTTAATAGACGCAGACCTTTTTTTGTGAGGGGTGAGGGGTGAGAGCAATGCCTGGCGCATAGCGCCTGACCCTTAACCCCTTACCCCTAACAAAAAAATCCGTGTTAATCCGCATCCTTATTAACGACCAGAGGGAGTATCCGTTGTACTCTTGAGTGTTAAATCCGTGTAATCCGTGTCTATTTAAATGTCTATTTTCTAACTAATCACCTATTGCATTAGAACAAGACGCCTAATCATCCCCTCCCGGTTAATTTACTGGCTATTTCTCGTTGATTACTACCTCACAGCATTCATCACCATGATTCAAGTTTTTCGCATGCACTACTTCTACGTCAACTTCATCGGCAAAAAGGCCTCTGATAAGTCCATAATATGTCTGCACAGTTACAATCCCACAATCAGCAATGCCAGCTTTGGCAATCATCTTTTGTGTCTCACAGTCTGTTACTCTAACTGTTATTGTGCTGCCGTTAACTTCAACTTCACGCCCTTCGATCTTTAATACATTTGAAAAAAGCTGAAGGGTATCTACAAAACTATCCGGCCAAACGGGTTCAGGAATATAATCCTTACGCACTTTCTTCCCAAAAACATAAGAAAAATGGGTCCATGCTTCCACATCCAATTGCCATGCTTGTTCAATACCTAAACTTTTGGCCGCTGCCAGGAACCAACCGCCATCCAGACGAGTAAAAGCATATTGCATCATTTCCAGAGTTTGCTCATTATTCAACTCCACAGGGATCACCACCTCATATTAATTTTTATTATAATTGAAATAAATTCTATAAAATATTAGATTTCCCTTTTATTAACGATGTTGATTTTCAAACTTTACCATAAGATATAATCGAAATTAAGTAATGTTACATTCCAGGGTCATACATTCCGAGGTCAGACCCCCGTTTTTCCCCCGATATTCCACATTAGCACCAGGAGACGACACTTTATTTTTATTTTCGCAAATAACTTAGTTTCTTAGGTACCTGGCACGCTTTGCTTTTTTTTGCAGACATGATTAGTGAAAGAATTAATGAGTTCCGTGTGTAATATAAGTGAAATCGATTTCATATAGAATTTTTGAAGAAAAGTAATTAGATTATTGGAGGAAAAAAATGAAGAAACGTATTTTACCGATTGTTGTTGCTGCAACATTACTGTTAGGATCATGTGGATCTGCAATGGCAGCTCCAGTCCCAACTTTAATTAGTGCTACTCCAGAGCTTTATGTTGAGCAGGCCCAGAACCCGGTTCCAGAACTCTATGTCGCTGATGCCTGTAAATATCAGGGTGTCGTAAAAGAAATAAGCACTGTAGATGGAAGTATCAGTTCGGTGCTGATAGAGCAAAAATCTGGAACAATTAATGGGAATCCCAACCTGTTATTTCATCTAAATAGTGATACAAAGATTAATACCGAGGATATCAATGATTTAAAGCAGGGACAAGTGATTGAGGTTTTCTATTCAGGTATCGTTACCGCCAGTATACCGGGACAGGCTACGGCGATTGCTGTTAATATTCTGGACCAAACAGAGAAACAACTGACTGCCACCTTTATGGGTAATATAAAGGAAGTAACCAAGAACGACAGCGGTTTATCCCTACTGATTAATGGACAAAATTTCTTTGACGGAAAGGTCTACAAAGACGAAATTGTTTTTCATATCGGGAATAGTACCGTAGTTACAAATGGGAAGCTTGAAGCCCTCGAAGCAGGGAAAACTGTGGCAATTACATTTTCAGGAGCATTAACTCGCAGCATACCGCCTCAGGGATCTGCCATTGAAATAACCCTATTAGAAGGTGATGCGCTAAAAACGATCGTAAATGGTAAACTTCTAGATACTACTCCCAAACCTTATATTAAAGATGGAAGAGTAATGGTTCCTGTACGAGATGTTTTTGAATCCCTGGGAGCAACTGTGACGTGGAACAATGAAGAGAGAAGCGTTCTGGCCACACGAGAAGGAGTAGAAATAAAGCTGTTTATTGATAAGGATACTGCCTTTGTTAACGGACAATCGATAAAACTTGATGTCCCAGCTGAAATTGAAGCGGATACCTCGAAAACCATGGTTCCGCTCAGATTTGTTGCTGAATCCCTTGGACAGAATGTACACTGGGATGACTTTACAAGAACAGTAATAGTCAACTAACAAGATTAAGGCGTGCCATGCACGCCTTAGTTACCCTTGATTTTAAGGTTAGAATATTAGGTGCCTGCCACTAAGCTACTAATTCACCGTAGTTTAGCACAAGGATTTCAGCCTTATTTTTAGCAACATCACAAACGATTTCTTCTAGTCTCAAGGCCGTTTTATGATCAATAAAATACTCCCCACATTGTTTACAAACTGCTGCGGGAACGTTTTTAATAATAACGATACAGCCATCAAAATCCACCATATGATTAACCTGTCCATCGGTCATTTCAGCTTTACACATCATACAATTCACAAAAGCCTACCTCCTTCTTTCCCTGAAGTCCTCTGTCCATCCATCTTTATCGGGATAATATGCAGTTACCATCCAAACATAATCTTGCCCTACAGCACACACAACGTGTAGCGCATTGTCAGCCTGCGTACACCCTAAAATTAAACAACTTGGATAAGGATAGTCTGCAGGATAATCTTCTATTACTTCACCATTTAAAATACAGTTAAATACATCAACTATTCTAATTCCTCGCTGTTGCATCCTAGTGAGCATATGACCTCGCCATTGTACTTGATTTGCTATTACATGTCTTCTAATTAAATCTAACGAAACATTTTGTTTTATTAACGAATACAAACATCCCTTCGTATCTAAACCACTCGCACAAAAGAACCTACCATTCTTCTGCTATTAGTGTAACAAGAGCAAGCACTGTCCTCAACCATATATTGTAATTAAGCAAAAGCTACCCCCATTTGACGGATAATTTTTGGGATGTTATCATATAGCTAAATAAGGAATTGCCGCTTTTTGCATGGCGGTTAGTCCTAATTCGTTCTAGATCGCCTTACTAAAAGGCGGTCTTCCTATTTCTTGCGCATTATACACAAGGAAATAACCCCTAAGATCACCAAGCAGAAACTAAACAGCCCTGTCCAAGTAACCACAGGCATCACCTCCCCTCACCGGGAAAGTGACCAACCGCCAAACGGCAACTCCCATGCTCATTTTAACATATTACAAACTTTTCCATCACCAATTACCTCCCTAACATAACGAAACCTCCCGCCACCTATCTCGGCAACAGGAGGTACATTCTTATATTAACTTGCGGGCCAAGGTAGGGTCGAGGGCAGGCGCGGTAAAGTGCAGACCTTGTGAGGCCTTGCCGTTTCTCCCCTTTCGGGTGAGTGTCCCCCTTAAGCGGGTCATCTTCCCGTTTCCAACCCCCGCCACATCAAACGCAGCATGCGGTTTTCCCGCACTACGCTTTCCTAATCGCTTCGCGTCAAGGTTTATGTGTCCTATCGTGCTGGTAAGACTTTCTT
>JAYEHK010000151.1:0-34306 GCA_034659475.1 Bacillota bacterium
TTTCGGTTGATTTGGATTTGCATTTAAATCATACCAATAAATCGGGGTTCATGCGGATTTTTTATGTCTTTTTCGACCTGTTTTAGCCTCTATTTTTGCTTGCTTTATGGGGTGCGAAACTTAAGTTGTAACATTCACCATCCCTATCTACCAACTTGCAGGAACTCCTGCTACTTCTGATGGTGTTACAACCGGATCCTCCCCATGCCTCCCCTGACCTTACAAAATTGTAAGAATTACCGGCGTTTTGTTACCTAGATAAATGGAACACACGATTGGATTATGTCATTATAGTAGCAGAGCAATCCTTGAAATCGGCTAATAATGGGAGGAAACATAAATGAATAACGTTTTAGAAGTGAGAAATCTAAAAAAGGTTTACGGTTCACGAGGGAACCTGTATCCTGCGCTTGATAATATTAACCTGGATATTAAAACGGGAGAATTCGTTGGTATCATGGGACCCTCAGGAGCAGGTAAAACCACCCTTTTAAATGTAATCGCCACAATTGACAGGCCTACTGGAGGGAGCATACACATCGATGGCGCTGATATTGCCAGGATGAATGAAGCGAAGTTGGCCGCCTTTAGAAGGAATAAGCTTGGTTTTATCTTTCAGGACTTCAATCTCCTAGACACCTTAACGATTAAGGAGAATATCGTTCTCCCTCTGGCACTGGCTAAAGTTAATGCTTTAAAAATTGAACGGCGGGTCGTAGAAGCAGCGATTACTCTGGGAATAGAAGATATCTTAAACAAATATCCGTATGAGGTTTCAGGGGGACAAAAACAGCGAACCGCTGCAGCCCGGGCAATTATCCATAATCCCAGTCTTATACTGGCTGATGAACCCACCGGCGCACTGGATTCCAAATCCTCTGCTGAACTCTTATTTCATTTATTATCTGCTAACGGTCAATTCATATAATCAGATCGTAAATTCAGACTCATAATTGGAATATAAGCAAGCAATATGGTTCAGGCTGCTGGCATCTCTTCGCATTTTTGACATAGATTGCCGCGATATTACGTGATACAATACATTAAAATAGCGAAAGGAATACAAATCTATGAAACAAAACCCTACTCGCCGTGATCTTCAGGCAATTGAAACTCGGCAGAGAATATTTGATACCGCATTTCAAATGATATCAGAGTTCGGCTTTGATAACGTTACTGTTGAGGGTATATGTAAGCAATCAGGGGTAGCCAAAGGCCTTTTCTACCACTATTTTGATTCCAAAGCGGACATCATTATCGAAACTTATCGAGACGTTGATGACCGGTTTTCTGGTGAGATCGATCAATTGCCTCTGAATACCAAGCCCATTGATCGAATACTGCTGGCAGTCAACTTCCAGGCTCGCTACGCAGAAGAAAAGGGACTTCCTTTTACCACACAAATCTATAAGCATCAGATAGACACCGGGGCGTCCTTCTTTTCTTCCGAAAAAAGAGCCTTTTACCAGTTGATCAGGCGAGCTGTTGTAGATGGGCAAGAAAATGGCGATCTTCGCAGCGATCACGATCCCGACGAGATCACCCGCCTGGTACTCTGCACCTCTCGTGGTATTACCTATGATTGGTGTCTACGCAAAGGAGAATATGATCTTGGAAAGATCATGGAAAGGTATTTTCGGATTTTTACCGCAGGCTTTCAGGCGTAATACTGTTTCCACCTTGGCCTGCCAGCCGTTATTCTGTACTTCCTTCACTACACCCTATTCTTTTATCTTTGTTCTTCTTTCACGAAATATTTTGACAAAATAAAATTTTTGTAATATTTACGCAATTTTTATAACCGATAACTACAATAAGCAATATTTATCGAAATATTTCGTGCGTTTTTGTTGACCGTCGGTCATTGACTTTGTTATAATAGTTTTATCACAAATCGAATAAAGGAGGAACAGATATGGAACAGATTGGCCATCAAGTTCAGTTAACTCTAAAGAGATTCCTCGATTACGGCATGATATATGCGCCTAATCAAATTATTAAGTATCGTGATGAACTAGAGTTTACCTATACTGAACACTTCGAAAGGGTAAAAAAACTATCCAATGCTTTAAAAAGCCTTGGTGTTAAGTCCGGCGAAGCTGTAGGCATGCTGGAATGGGATACTTATCGCTATCTGGAGGCTCATTGGGCCATTCCCCTTTACGGCTCCCTCTTTCACACAGTTAATGTACGTATGTCCCCTGACCAGATTGCCTATTGCATTAACCATGCTCAAGACGTTGTTCTGTTCGTTAATGAAGAATTCGTCCCCTTGCTGGAGAGCATCCAGGATCAACTTACAACAGTTAAGACCTATGTTGTCATGTCAGATAACAAAGATTATAAACCCTCAACTACACTTCCCAACGTGATTGAATACGAAGATCTATTAGGAAAGCAATCAGCAGATTATGAATTCCCGGATATATCGGAAAATACCCGGGCAACACTCTGCTATACCTCTGGAACCACTGGCAACCCCAAAGGTGTGGTCTTTACCCAGCGCGAGCTCTTCATGCATGCGATTTCCGTTTGTATGACCTGGGGACTATATCCTGGTGGAATGAATTTTAGAGCGAACCAGGTTTACATGCCCCTGACTCCTATGTTTCATGTTCAGGCCTGGGGCGTACCCTACTTCGCATTTATGCTGGGCTGCAAATATGTTCTTCCCGGTCGTTATGAGCCTGACAAAATACTCAAATGGCTCAGCGAAGAAAAGGTTGACTTCAGCCATTGTGTTACTACTATTCTGCACATGCTGGTCTTCCATCCCGATGCCGAGAAATACGACCTCAGTAACTGGCGTGTAGGCCTGGGCGGAGCTAAGCTCAACCGTCAGCTCGCTGAACGTGCCTGGGAACTGGGTATCATTGGTCAATCCTGTTACGGAATGACCGAGACCTGCCCGGCTATGACTTTGGGACAATTGAAAGCCGAGCATTTAGACCTACCTATGGAAGATAAAATTTCATATTACATTAAGAGCGGCATTCCCTGGGTCTTTTCAGAGGCTAAGGTCGTAGATGAAGACTTTAATGATCTGCCTCATGATGGTCACTCTGTAGGTGACGTTGTGGTTCGCACCCCCTGGTGCACACACGAATACTTCCATGAACCCGAAAAGACCAAAGAGCTTTGGAAAAACAACTGGTTAAATACCGGAGACGTTGGGCTCATTGACGAAGAAGGCTACCTGATGATAACAGATCGCAACAAAGATGCCATTAAATCAGGCGGTGAATGGATTTCCACCCTGACACTGGAAGATGCAGTCAGCCAATATAAACCAGTCCTTGAGTGTGCAGTCATAGGTGTTCCCCATCCCCGCTGGGATGAACGCCCCTGTGCCTGTATCGCGTTAAAACCGGGAGAAACCGCAACAGCCGAAGATATTCGCAATCATATGATTCAGTTCGCCAACGAAGGCAAGATTGAAAAATGGTGGATTCCGGATCTGACCGATGGCTATTTCTTTGTGGATGCCATACCACATAACTACATTGGTAAGATTGACAAAAACGTCTTACGCCAGATGATTGCCGATAGCAAGAAATAACCCCCTGACAATAGCATGCAAAAAAGAGAACGAGGGCGGAAGATCATACTTCCTGCCCTCGCTTTCTTTTGGCTGATACAGGGAACGCTTTGCGTGTGTCATTCCCCTGTATCCTCCTCCTTCATTTCAGAAATATTGACATAACACAATTTCTGTGCTATATATTCATTAGCACTCTCAAAGACAGAGTGCTAATGAATATATAATAGCGTCCCAGTGATGATTCATATCGTTTTTCACTGCGCCGACACCATGTGTGCGTAGTTTTTATTATGAAAGGAGCAATTTACATGGAAACAAAACAATTTCAGGCCGAGTCGAAGCGCCTGCTCGATCTAATGATCAATTCCATTTACACCCATCGGGAAATCTTTATAAGAGAGCTCATTTCTAATTCCAGTGATGCCATTGATAAGATTTATTACCGGGCCTTAACAGACCCCTCTATCGTTTTCGAGAACGATAATTATCATATCAAGGTAACCGCTGATAAGGAAAATCGAATTCTGAGCATCTCAGATACTGGTATCGGCATGACCGAAGAAGACCTGGAAGATAATCTCGGCATAATTGCCAAAAGTGGCTCTTTGAACTTCAAAAATAACAACGAATTAAAAGATGGTTATGATATTATCGGCCAATTCGGCGTCGGCTTTTACTCTGCCTTTATGGTCGCAGATACAGTAACCGTTATCAGCAGATCCGTTGACAGCGATCAGGCATACAAATGGGAATCACACGGTGCAGAAGGCTACACCATTGACCCCTGTGAGAAAAGCACTTTCGGTACCGACATTATTTTAAACCTCAAGGAAAACACCGAGGATGAACAGTATGATGAATATTTAGAGGAATACAGATTACGATCAATCATTAAGAAATACTCTGATTTTATTCGCTATCCCATCAAAATGGACATCAACACCAGAAGATTAAAAGATGGCAGCGAAGATGAATTCGAAGAAATCACAGAAGAACAAATCATCAACAGCATGGTGCCTATCTGGAAGAAAAATAAAAACGAACTGACACAGGAAATGTACGATAACTTCTATGCCGAAAAGCATTACGGTTTTGACCAGCCGATCAAACATATTCATATCAATGCAGAGGGCATGGTCAGCTATAACGCTATTCTATATATTCCCGAACAAACGCCCTATGACTATTACACCAAAGAGTACGAAAAGGGCCTGGAGCTCTATTCCAATGGCGTTTTAATAATGAATAAATGCGCTGACTTACTGCCTGACTATTTCAGTTTTGTCAAAGGCATGGTCGATTCCGAGGATCTGTCTCTAAACATTTCCAGAGAGATGTTACAGCATAATCGGCAGGTCAAAGTAATGTCCAAAAATATTGAAACCAAAATCAAAAGTGAATTAGAAAACCTGCTAAAAAATGAAAGAGACAAATATGAAACCTTCTACCAATCCTTCGGCATTCAACTGAAGTATGGTCTTTACGCCGATTTCGGGAGTCATAAAGACGTCCTTCAGGATCTGCTCATGTTCTATTCTTCCACCGAGAAAAAGATGGCCACATTAGGCGAATATGTCAGCAGAATGCCTGAAGAGCAAAAATTCATTTATTATGCTGCGGGTGAATCCGTCGAAAGAATTGAAAGTTTGCCGCAAACAGAACTGGTATCAGATAAAGGTTATGAGATTCTATATTTTACGGATGACGTAGATGAATTTGCCATCAAGATGCTTATGAATTATCAGAACAAAGAGTTTAAATCCGTTTCCAGCAGCGACCTGGGAATCGAGCCTGATGAAAATGAAGCCGATGACACCGCCGAGGATGCTGCTACGCAGTCCCTGTTCGATTCAATGAAGAATATTCTGACAGATCAAGTCAAAGCTGTTCGGGCTTCAAAACGCCTGAAACATCATCCGGTATGTTTATCCAATGAAGGTGAACTGTCCATTGAAATGGAGAAAATACTCAGCACCATGCCAGATAACAATGAACTCAAAGCAGATAAAGTCTTAGAAATCAACACCAACCACGAAGTGTTTAACGCCTTAAAAGATGCTTACGAAAACGATAAAGATAAGCTCGACCTTTATACGAGTCTGTTATATAATCAAGCCCTTCTAATTGAAGGATTACCCATTAGCGATCCCGTGAAATTCACGAACGACATCTGCAAAATCATGCGTTAGCTTGCAGTCACCTCATTTTATCACTTTGGAAAGTAGGCGAAAACCTTGACCAGAGCAGGTAAGCAAACGGGAAATCAGAACCGCCAAAAAATATTAGATGTAACCAGTCAATTAATAACCCAAAAAGGTGTTTCCAATACATCAGTCAGCGATATTGTGGAAATGGTTGGTATTAGTCGAGGAACACTTCATTATTACTTCCCATCAAAAAGCCAGCTGATTAGCGAGGTCACTACCCAGCAAGTGAATCACCTTACCACCAGTTGGCTTGAAAAAATAGCAAGTATAGAAACCAATGACAACCCACAAATGCTGCTCAAAGAAATTATTGAGGATTTTGTCAATGAAGGCACCAATACATTAAACCTCTACCTGCTCTATGATGCCGTAACTGGGAATGAGGAACTGCTTGGTCGTTTTAAGGATAAATACAAGCAGTGGTTACAGGTAATTCAGGAAATACTTGATAAAGTTCTTTCTGATTCAGAAGAAGATAATGCCGTGTTAGCTCATATCATTCTAGCCGTGATCGATGGCCTTACCCTCCAGGGCCAGTTAGGAATAGGAGATATTCCGGCTGAACAAATTGCACAGCGTTTACTAAAGAAATGATTTTATAAAGCACGGCAGCATTTAGATGCTGCCGTGCTTCTATCATAGCCAGCACTGTCTCCCTATTCAGAGGCTGTGCTAATTATCAAACAAATTCAATCAACTGAATTGCATTTCCTTCGGGATCTTCGATGAATGCAATTTTTCTGTCTGCTCTAAATTGGGAAGGTTCTAACTGGAAACGAACTGACTTTTGTTTAAGCTGCTGACAATACTCTTGCAGGTTCTCAACCTGCAGCGCCAGGTGGCTGAAACCACTGTCAAAAGAATGGTCTCCAGGTTGAAACGATTGCTCAATTTCAAAACTAACTGAACCGTCACCCACGAAATAGAATTGATTTCCTCCCAGATCGACGACCTCCTGCAAATCCAAACCCAGGATCTCTTTATAGAAATGCAGCGCCTTTTCAACATCTCTAACCTTCACGCCAAAGTGATGAATACGCATCATTTACCCCCCTATTTGCCAAACTCCTTTTGGGTTAATGTAAAACATTCATCGGTTATTGTCAGGGTTTTCTTAATATCCTCCTCGGTATGAGCACCTGATAAAAACCAGTTATGATGAGGATGCAAAAACACTCCTCTGAGTGCTGCTTTTCCGCAGAAAAAACGCGCTATGGAAAAATCATCGTCCCCATCAAAGCGCATAAATGGCATTGCAGGATGACCCGAGATCCGCACCTTCAGATTATGGGATGTGGCCTGTTCTTCCAGACCCTTTAACAGGCTTTCACCCATTTCTTTAACATAATCCACAACGCCATCCCGTTCTATTGCTTGCATGCACGCAAGAGAGGCCGCCATTGGAACTGCACTGAAGAAATGTGTACCTGTAAAAAATGCATTTGAAACAGACGCTTTCAGTATTTCTTTCCCCATTAAAGCAGCAATTGGATATCCATTACCCATCGCCTTGCCGAAACAGACCATATCAGGCTCAAACCCAAAATAGCAGTGAGATCCATGAACATCCAGACGAAAACCACATCTGATGTCATCAACAATAATAAGGATTCCTTCCCTGTCACAGATTTGTCTTAATTCCTGATAAAAACCTGGAGCAGGCATTTCCTGATCACCCAACGCAGGATGATGATAGGGAGTTACCATAACAGCAGCTACATTTCCAGTATTCTGGGCAATAAGCGTTTTTATTTCATCCATATTATTATAAGTAAAGGAAAGTACATGTTCCTGATAATCGCTGGGTATTCCAAAATCAGAATGCGTACACCAATAATGAGCACCATGATAAGCACCCTGCGCTGTTAGGATTTTCTTTTTTCCCGTAAAACCTCTGGCTATCGTGGTTGAAAATGTTGTAACGTCCGATCCATTTTTAGCAAAAACAATCCAATCCTGACCGTCAACTAGATCTACCATATATTCTGCCGTTTCATTCCAGCGATCACTGGGTAACGTGAAGGCATCCCCTTTTTTCATTTGCTCTATCGCAGCGTGATCAACTTCTTCATTACATAATCCAAGAATATTCGTTCCAAACGAACACATGTAATCAATATACTCATTTCCGTCAACATCCCATATATGACTGCCTTTCCCACGGCATAAAAAACATGGGTAGGAGCCATAGGTCAAAAAGGCCGGTGTGCGCGGTCCATAAATTCCACCCGGGACCACTTTCCTGGCTTTTTCCATCATGGCATAGGATTTCTCCAAAGAATATTCCTTCATGCTTATCCTCCCCTTTTGGTATTTATCAGTTAATGTTGTGAGTCAATTGTGCGCTAATGTAAATTAGCTTCATCTCATTAAATGACAAAACAGAACCCGCTTTCTCTATGACAGACATACTACCCCCTTCCAATCATTTTGTCGCACGCACGTCCGGTTAACTACAGCATAATTATCTGTCCATTTTTTGTCAATACTTTTTGAAGAGCATAGCTTTTTATATTTCATAACCCTGATTAGTACGAAAATAGGATAGACGCTGATTATGCTGATCGATATGATTAACGCTGATAAGGGACACTGAGTTTTTGGTTAGGGGTGAGGGGTGAGGGGTGAGGAGAAGGCTTGACGCGTAGCGTCTAGCTTCTGCCGCCTGACCCCTCACTCCTCACCAATTTTCATCGGTGGTTGTGTCCTGCGGCCATGAGGGGTTAGTACGAAAATGGCATCTTGGGGATGAAGGCTTAAGGTTAGCGTAGGGGGTAAAGACGATTTATACCAAAAACGAGAAAAAAGCTCTGATTTGGCTCAGAGCTTTTTAGAGTAAAGGCCTTATATAATGTTTACCCTTCTTTCTTCTCCTTCACTTTCCCGATAATCTCCGGAACCATGGCGATGATCTTATCCATGGGGCCTTTACCGTTAAGCGACATTACGCTGACATCGTCCCCTTTAACGACTACAATGGCATTCGGTTCAATTTTGCCGCCGGCACCGCTTCCGCCCCCGGAACCGTCATTGCCCTTCGTGTCTTGCCCATTTCCACCCCCGTTTCCTGCACCAAAGGATACATTCACAATGGGAATCAAGGTGACATTTCCTACAACGATCGGTTCTCCAACCACTGTTTCGGTTTTAAAAAATTTCTCAAGTTCTTCGAAGAGTACTTTCAGATTTTCAGTCAAATTCATATTATTACCTCCCTTAATATTTGCGTCTAAGTTTTATTAAATACTGCTTTATCAGACTGTCTCGGCTCTAAGCAGTTTGATTCTGGTTCTGACAGAACGGTTTAGGAAAAATCTTATGACTCGAATGAGGATAACCACCAGTATGAAAGACCCTGCAACCCTCACGTGCATTTCTATATACTCCTCATCCCAAACCGGTTCCAGTTGAATGACTTCATTGGGACAAAATCCCCTAAAAGCTTCAGTCGAAGCCATCAGCCAAGCTGTATAATGGGGTTCACTAAAGCCAATACGACCGTCAACAAGAAGAGTTTGTGGCTTTATGATGGCGATAATGTCTTTCCCCAAACAAAATACCTGATCCCTAAACAATCTATCAGTCAAAGCCCCCAGTCCTTTTGACAGGGAAAACTTGCTGCTTTTCTTCTTTTTGGGTTCACCCCTTTCCTTATCATCCTTTCCTTTTTTAGAAGATAAGGGTATACCTGCGATAGAGAAACAAAATTTGTTTTCCCCAGGTTCAACTTTAAAAACTGCACCAAATACCCTCCATAATCCTGTGCTGCCTTCTGCACAAAAAGCTCCCGGTTGATAATCCATTTTTACTTCGTACCTCACCGGAAGTACTGCAAGTAATAATAGAAGCAATAAAATTGCGCCCACAAAAACTAAAAATATAGTTAAAAACACACCCATTATTTGGCCACCTTTTTTAAGAGAAGCCATTTTAATAACAATTTAGGTTGATACGCTTCCATTACTTCTTCACTGATTAGCCGGATTACTGCCTGCCCGGGAATGTAGCGTACAAATTGCGCGGCCCCCTTTACTGTGGCTGCCTGAACACTCATTACGTCTCGGATTCCAAAATTGGTTTCTTCTATCTCTAATTCTTCAAAGCATTTATTGAGGGCTTTCTCCCTGATATCTGCTAACTGTTCTGGAACTTCTATCAAAGGCTGATGGAATAGTTCCCAATCCACCAATTTTAGCTGATTGAGCTTACGACGGCAGTCGTTACATCCTTTTAAATGCTCCTCAAACAGCAGTTTTTCAACCTCATTTAAATCATGATCAATATACGATTGTAGTAAATCATCATCGATATTGCACAAATGTCACACCTCCAAAAGGCCGTTTTTCTTCAATATCCCTTTTAACATATTTCTAGCACGATAGACATTACTTTTCACCGTTCCCAGCGGCTGATCCATAAGAGAAGCCATTTCGTCGTACGTCATATCTTCCTGATAGCGGAGCATAAGCGCCATCCGATACGACTCCGGCAGTGATATCATACACGCTGCAATCGTTTCTTCCATGCTTCTGGATAACACAAGTTCCTCAGGATTATCCGCAGAGGGTAACTCATCAATCAGAGCAAGGCCATTCTCATAATTATAATCCAGAGAAATCATTGGCCCCATCTGTTTTGCCCGCTGATAATTCAAACAAGTATTGACCGCAATCTTTTTTAGCCAGGGGTAAAAAGGACGCGACTCATCAAAGGTTTCAATCGCACGAAAAACCTTTACAAATACCTCCTGCGCAATATCCAGCGCATCCTCATGGTGCCGCGTATAGCCATAGCATATTCGATACACATCTGATTCATACTGGCCCAGCAGTAAGGAAAAGGCGTTTCTGTCATTCTTTTTACATTGCCGAATTAAGTTAAGCTGAATATCCATAAAGTGCTTTTGCGCCCTCCTAATCTTCTATACACTTACTCATACAAAAAAGTTGCAAAAATCCAAATTTTCTTCTGCTAATAATATGCCATTTTCTTAGTCATTTGTGTAGCGCTATAGCGATGACAAAAAGGAAACGTACATTGCCATGTGATTAATTCTTGAAAATCATTATTGATTAATTAGAAAATAGATTTAGAATAGACGCAGACATGATTTTAAGCATTTGTATTAACGTGAATAAAAAAGTCGTGTCCAATCGGATACGACTTTTTATTTACCTTATTCTTGGTGTTTCACCTGCTTTCCTCGTAGCAATGCTGCAGCAAGAAGAATTAATGGATAAATTATAGCAAAAATAATCGACAGACTCCCCGCGTAATCCGACCATGTAAACACCACAAAAATATCTCGCGGTACCAGTGCCAGGACAAAAATGGCTATTGCAATTACAATAACAATCAGGGTAAAATATCGCCTCAAGTCAATATTTAACATACTCCCCAGAGCATATGAGGCTGCAAAGGTCATATTGATTACCGGTCTGGGACCCAGGGTCAGCCAGATAACCAGAAAGAAGAATTCCAGTCTTTCAATTACCGGGACCTGGACTGATTTTAACAGTACTATGAGGGGAAACAATATCTTCTGGAGAGCATCTACCCCGAAAACCAGTATACATACTACCACTATTATCAAATAGATTGAGGTGGTAATTCCTATAGCCGTAAGCCCGGCTTTTAAAACTTCGTCTTTACGTGTGACCATGAAATACAATACCAGCAGGATCTCTATACCTGCAAATGAGTACGAGGTAGTAAGTGCACCCCGGGCTATGTCTTTGATATCGGTCTCAAATAAAGGCAGTATATTGGTAAAATCAATCCCTCCCAGGATTGTCGTTAATACTAGGGTGAATGCTAATAAAGAAAGGTAAAAAAGGAATTCATTGATCCGGGCAACAGTTTTAATTCCTCTGCTTACGATATAGATAACACTCAGTACTATTACCAACAGTATTGCTGGTATGGGAGTAAATGGGAGCAGGTATAATTTAGTAACTTCTGCAAACAGTCTGGTGACTATAGACTGAAAATACACTATATATACAATAAACGGAAACAAAATAAGGGGACCAGCTATTCTCCCAAAAAGTGACCTCATAATATCCCCTATGTTTTTGTCAGGAAACATTCTTCCCAGACGTTCGATAATAATAAGTGACAGCAGCGGAACCATGGCACCGAGCAGTATCGTTATCCAGCCATCTTGCCAGGCATTTTCGGTAGCTACCCTGGACAGACTTAAGATTCCGGTAGCAATCTGCGTACCAATAATAATAAAAATTAATTGTTTACTGGTGATAGCCATATTATACTTATTCATCACTACCTCCCCTGCCCATTATTTCCCTGGCGCTTTTTATCTTGGCCGGGAATAGATACAGGACGCTGGTTCATCTTCCACAGGAAAGTACGAAATACGGAATCTTTTAGATCTGCAAAACGGGTTGGAGCAAATGGCGCAAAATAAGGTACCCCGAAGCTCTCCAAGCTGGCCAGGTGAGCAATGATAATAAGCATCCCTAAAGAAAAACCAAACAGCCCAAAAATAGAAGCCATCATTATCATAGGAAGCCTGAGTATTCTGGTGGCCAGAGCCAGACTGCTAGACGGCAGGGAAAAGGTGCTGATAGTAGTTATAGCAATAACAATGATAACTCCTGGAGTAGCTAGGTTTGCTGATATCGCTGCCTGCCCCAGTATTATTCCTGCAACCATACCTATAGTCTGTCCTACAGTACCGGGAAGGCGTACTCCCGTTTCAATTACTACCTGTATGATAATTTCCATCAGTATTATTTCAACCAAAACGGGAAAAGGGACCAGTTTGCGGGCCTTAGCCAGCGGCACCAGCAGATCGATGGGAATCAATTCTATCTGGTAACTCATAAGTGATATGTAAAGAGCAGGAAAGGTGATCGCTATAAAAAAAGCAAGAAACCTCAGGGCTCTTACATACGAACCTATCCAGGGTCTTTCATAATAATCTTCAGGTGCCTGTAAAAACTCTACAAATAAGCTGGGAGCAAATAGCACCTGGGGTGTACCATCTATCATTATCGCCACACGTCCTTCCAAAAGCTCGGCAATCATCTTGTCAGGACGCTCGGTCGCCCAGATCTGGGGAAAAAATGAATAATGGTTATCTTCTATAAACTGTTCTATATAACCCGCTGCCAGTGGTCCATCAATATCTATCTGATTAATCCTTGCATTGACCTCTTCGATCACCCCGGGATCAGCAATATCCTCAATATATATGATAGCCAGCGGAGTACGAGTTCGTTTTCCCACCAGAGTCTTATTAACTACTAACCTGTGATCCCTTATCCGACGCCTGAGAAGAGCTAAATTAATATCGAGGATTTCGATAAATCCATCCCGCGAACCGCGCTGAGCTTTTTCCACAGGAGGTTCTTCCAGACTGCGTAGTGGTCCACCATGAATATCTATAGCCAGATATTCCCCGGACGAATCAAAAATCAAAACCAGCATACCATCGTATATATCATGTATCAGTGCATCCAGACTGTCTGCTTTTCTTATTCTGCCTACTGTAATCAGGCTGTGACTAACGATATCAATCAATTCATTATTTCTATTCTTTAAGGGTTCGGTTTCACAGTGCAGCATCAATGGCTTCAATATATGCAGATGAAACGTATTATCATCTATCACCCCATTGATAAATATAGCCTGTACCTCTAATTCACTCCCATTGATGTAAAATGTACGGTTGATGATATCATCACTGTTTTCAAGATACGGTTTTAAGAGTTCCTGTTTATCCTCGATGTCCATGGGGAGTTTTGCAGCAGGTATCTTACTGGGATCAGATTCTTTTATTGGGTTGCTTTTTAAAGGTTTTTTGGGTATTTTACGCATTCAATTTGCTCCTAAATAATTTGTAATATTCTTCCCTGTCCTGGACTGAATATGTATTATCCTGACGATTAGTATGAAAATAGGGTTTTTTTAACGCAGATTCACGCTGATGTCCGCTGATTAACGCTGTTCTTTTATATAATATATAAAACAGCGTTCATCTGCGGTAATCAGCAACATTATCAACGAACGCAGTGAGTATCAGTGGTGCCCGTAGGGTGCGTTAACATCGTTCCCTTCCCCGGTTGCACACTGCTTTTCATCGGTGGTTGTGTCGTGCAGACATGGGTGGTTAATTAGAAAATAGACTTTTAATAGACGCGGACTTCGCGGACCTATCGGATTTACGCAGACCTATTTTGTAAGGGGTGAGGCGTAAGGTCAATGCCTAGCACATAGCGCCTAACTCCTCACCCCTCACCCCTCACCCCTCACTTATTTTCATCCCTTTTGAACATTAGCATTTTTATATCCGAATGAAACAAATAAACGAGGGTGGAAGATCATGCTTCCCGCCCTCGTTCTTTACAAAAATCTAAAACAACAGTGCCCATATCAGATTAATTCTCCGCAATTTTCAAGTTTCACTTCCACTTCAACCTGGATGCTGGTATTCTGTATAAAATCATTGTCAATTACCGGTGTCAGTTCTTTACGCCATTTTGCCAGTGCATATTTGCTGATATCAATACAGTCAATTTCCCATTCCTCCTGCATTTTTTTTATCAATTTATCACAATCACTCTTTATATCTGCTGCCACCTGTTTTGCAATAGCATGAGATGTTTTTTCACTCAGCTCGGTGGTATTATTGGTATGGTCTACCATACAACCGTGTATTTCTATCTTGATTAAAAACGAAAAAGAATCTCCATTCCTGGTTACTTTAACCTTCCTACTGTTGCATCCCCTTAAGGTTCCGGAATCTATTATTTTCTCATCTTCTGCAAGCAAAAACGGTATTCTTCCACTGGATTTAATTCCTCGCAACAAGACCAGTGAACGGGTCTCCCCCATATTTAATGAGTCCATCATCTTATCTTTATTGAATACTGCTGAGCCGGTTATCTGAATTCCTTTTTTGTCTGCAGTCTGCTTTATCAATGGCAGTACCGGGTTTTTTCCCGGACTATTATTTATACCTATATCATGTAAAGTGGTATCAGGAACAAAAGCTCTATTAGATGCTTTTCGTAAAAGAGCCCTCAGCAAGGTTCCTGTATTAGTATAATCATCAACTTCGGTTTTCAAGATATCCTCTCCCCGTATATCGGCTACTGCAAAATTTATCGTGGAGGATATAATTGGTACCCGGTAAAGGGCATCCAGGTAAGGATTTAATCCCACCCGGGCAAGTTCCTCACCGATTATCAAAGCTTGTACCATAGCAGGTTGATAAACCCGGCCCGATTCCAGTGCTCTCCTGTTTCTGGCAAAGGCAGTTACAGGAGCCCCCTGTGTTTCCACCCTGATTTTTGTGTCAGCTTCAGATGCAAGATTGGGGGTCAGTGTTGTTACATCAATCCAATTTTGAGCTTTTATGTCACCCGGTATATCACTTAAATTCTTACTGCCATCGTGCAAATCATAGGCAGCAGCAATAGGGAAAGACATTTCCTCAATATCCTGAGCATCCCAGCACCCGGATAGATTGATTAATAGAACAAAAATCACCGCAATAATTAGGCACTTCTTATTCAGACTGTTTCACCTGCTTTCTTCGCAGCAATGCTGCAACAAGAAGATCACACTAGATAACTTGTAATATTCTTCCCTGCCCTGGATTTAATATGTAATATATTGATGATTAGTAAAAATCATTGTCCATTGCGCGGGAAGACAATGAGAACAGTCGTTAGAATCGCTGCTCTCATTGACAAGATTGCATAAATTATTTCAATGCCGGAAACCTGTAGAAACCTCCCACCCATGGTTTCAACCTGACTCACCCCCTTCTCCAGAGCATCTACGATCTGCTGCCCGGTCAGATCAAGTTGTATTAGCGTATTCCCATAAGGCATAATTGTCAGAACATCGCCCAGGGTAATCGGTCCCTGATCAACAGATTCCTTTATCCCCCCACCATTGGTCATCGCGATGGTCGCCCCAACACCTGCAGCTTTTGCCAGCATGGCATCTGCAATCAGATTAGGAAGTATGTGTTGGATTTAGGTATGGTGCCACCTAATCAACACAATGGAAATCATTTCTATTACAAAACGATTTATTACCGATAATATAGAATAAAGAAATGGTATAATTAGTTTATGTTTTCTGGTTTTAGCATAAAAATCGGGCCTTTTGACTAAGACACAAGGGAAAAACAGTAAGGTTACTAGATACCATTAAAATACAACGGAGGTAGAATCCAATTGGCCGATAACTTTAGTCATTTTCTTGATATTATAATGGACAATTCCGAAAAATGCCCGCTACAATACAGGTTTTTAAATGTAATGCTATTTATTGATATTGATAATTTTAAAGATGTAAATGATAGACTGGGGCACGTTAAAGGAGATGTCCTTATCACTGAAATCGGTGAATTTCTAAAAAGTAATCTATGCGAGGAATGCTGTGTAGCGCGATATGGGGGAGATGAGTTCACTATTCTTATGCCTGATATATCGATAAACCAAGCTGCTTCTGTTGCTGAAGAATTATGCGAAAAATGCCGCACAATAAAATGGTTAAATGATACCCTGGACATTACCATGAGCATAGGGGTTAGTGAGTATAAGAATTCCATAAACAACGGCAGTATTGTTAATGATGTCGACATGAGGCTTTATGCTGCCAAAAACGCCGGCAAGGATCAAGTTGCATATGATGCTTAACTGTCAGACCAGGTAGCTGTAATTATGGTTAGTACGAAAATAGGATTTTTCAACGCAGATTTTCGCTGATGTCCGCTGATTAACGCTGATAGCTTTTTCAAATATATAAAACAGCGTTAATCTCCGATAATCAGCGTTAAAATCGTTTCCTTCCCCGGTTGCACACCAATTCTCATCGGTGGTTGCGTGTGCTCATTGAGTATGTCCTGCGGTCATGGCGGAGTCCATTGCAAACTCACCAATATTACTTTCCGCAGTGGACTTATTTTAGAAAGCTCCTATGATGGACATACATCCCATGATAAAAAACAAGACCAGGGTGAGGCGGTTAAACAGTGCACCGCTCATACTGCTTCCCATTTTACTTCCTATAAGAACGCCAAGTGCTCCGATAATTAGCGAGGGTGTCAGGATGAACGTATAATGAATTACCTCTGGCGTCACCAAACCACCCCAAAACAGCACAGGCACAGTAATGATATTGGTTAACAGAAAATAAAACGCAAGGTTTGCTCGAAAAACCTGTTTTTCAAGCTGTTGGTTGCTGTAGAAAATGATGACCGGCGGGCCGCTCATGGTCAGGCTGCCATTCAACAGCCCACTGGTAAAACCAGCAATCATATTCCCCAGTTTTTCATTTTTCACCTGAATATGATAGCCCGAATACAGTGCAAAAGCAGAAATAATAACAATCACGCCAATGCCTGCCCGCAATACAGATTCATTTAATATAATTAGCAGATACGTTCCCAGCGGAACCCCCAGAACTCCAGCACCAATAAGATACCCCATCCCCTTCAAATCAAGGTTTTTGTATATGGGAATCAGTAAGACAATATCTAGAATGACCCCATAAACGATTAAAACAGGCACCAATACCTGTAAAGGTAAAAGCAAATTCAGTAACGGAACCGCAACTAATGCAAAACCAAAGCTTGTGATCCCCTGAATTATGGCAGACAGAAATATAATCACCATAATTAAAACAAAATGCGTCATGCTAATCAAAACAATACTTCTCCTTTTATAACGACTTTCCCCTCTGCGGGGGTTTCTTTTGATCAATTCCCCCTATTATGCTGCTGTAAGCGATATGAATTTCGCCAACTATATTACCAGCATTCCTTTTTCAAATACCTTCTGCACCAGTGATTTGCAATTACAGCCCTGTGGACACGCTTAAGAGGAACAAGCTATACCCTCAAACGTATAATGAATCTCATTCCATTTATCTGGATTCATTGCTGCAAAGGTGCGTTCCCAGAACTGAACACGATGCTTGCGGTCCACTAATAAAACCGTTGTAGTACGGGTACCATAGTGGGGACTCATCACATACATAGGGGCAAGCATTTTTTCCATTTCCAGGCTTACCCCGGTTTGCGGCAAATTCCGTTCATCAGGCTGTTCTCGATCTGCCATAATGGCAAACAACTGCTCCACCTCAATTTCCTTATGCTCCACAACATCCCCCACTGCCTTTATTCCTTTACTCACTTTAGGCCAAGGTACATCAAGCAGGCTGTTGCTCATTCCGTGCACGCCTTTTTCTACCTTACAAATGTTTTTTCCTCGGTTGGAATAGTAATACATTGACTCATAGGTCCCCAGCAACAGGTTGAAACCATTATACGCTGTTCCCCCATTCTCCAGGGTTTCAATATAGGATTCAGGAGACAGCTGACCACAAAGGTAGTTTTGCACCAGTTGTCCACGTGAGGGAGCCTCCTGTTTATAACTGGAAGGATCCCGATAATTTGTTAAAGTAGCGAACCGTCCCTCGGTAGTAATTCCCATCCAGGTCCCCCCCTCCTGCAAATCCCTGCCTCCCAGGATATTAGGTGCCTCTGTCCAAAATTCTGCAGCCCGGGCAGGACGGCTGAAAAATTCATCCCGGTTAGCCGCTACCACCAACTGATAACAAGGATGACAATCATAAGCAAAAAGTATCGTACACATAATTCTACCTCCGATGTTAAGCATCCCAAAAATCGTTCCTTTTCCCAAAGAAAGCGTAAATTTATTATACCAGTTACACACATCCGCAGAAAATAAATCAAAATCAATGAATATTCTTTTCCTCCACAACACATATCAGAAGAACCGGCCCCTAGATATCCCTTGATTGAATCCTTTCTTTGTTTTATTATCAAACTTAGAACTAATATTTAATCAAATCAAGGAGTGTTAAATTTGCGGCAAAATCCTGAACAGCGCATTGATTCAAGGGCTATTCAATGCTGGCGTTGGTCCGCCATAATTAAGTCCTTTTTTCTATTCTTTATCCCAGCCATTTATTATGCAGCGACACATCTATGGGATTGGCCGTCCTGGATTACATTTGTCCTGCTGGTTCTCGCCCTGACAGATGCAATTTTCTCCATCTTCATAAAGCCTGGGATCACCTGGCGAACCTGGCGTTATGATGTATCAGATCAGGAAATAGACCTCATGCATGGCGTCTTTATTAAAACCCATACGCTTATTCCAATGGTGCGGGTTCAGCATGTAGACACCGAACAGGGCCCATTATTAAGACATTTTGGGTTGTCAGGCGTAAGCATATCAACCGCTGCAGGGACCCATGAAATACCAGCACTGGCTGATGAGGTAGCAGCGACATTAAGAGATCATATTTCAGAACTGGCCCGGGTGGTGGATGAAGATGTCTGAACCGCAGCGACTGCATCCTGCAGCCATTCTGGAATTCTTTATACACAATATATATGGCCTTCTGAAAGCAGCGCTTCCACTTCTTATTGTTTTCATCGCAGGAAACAGCTTTAAATGGCTCTTACTGGCAGCTCCTTTTTTGCTGTCCCTCTTTGTACTGTATGGTATTCTTTACTGGTTTCGATATGTTTTTTATGTAAGCGAACAGGAATTACGCCTGGAATACGGCATATTCAAAAGGAAGAAGCGCTATATTCCTTTTGAACGGATTCAAACCGTGCAGACTTCTGCCGGCATCTTACAACGTATGTTTGGACTGGTAAAACTTCAGGTAGAAACAGCCGGCGGAGGAAGTGAGGCAGAGTTTGTCCTGCCTGCCCTCTCTAGAGAGAAAGCCGATGCATTACGGCAAATCCTACAGGTAGGCAATAGGATTTTGGAAAACCACACTGAAACAGACGCATCCATTAAATACAGCTTATCTACTCGATCTCTATTGTTGTTAGCCAGCACATCCAATGGGATAGGGGTAGTGCTCAGTGCACTGCTCGTAGTCGTTTCACAGCTTGATGACATTTTTTCCGATCTTGATATTTGGAACAAAATCGCTGGTTTTGCCGAGCATCTGGTGGCTGGTAAATTGAGCCTGATTGTCCTATTTGTCATCGCCCTGCTACTTGTAGCCTGGCTCTTTTCCCTGCTGGGTACCATCCTGAAGTTTGGAAACTTTCACCTGGTAAGAGAAGGCAACAACATTAAGATAAGCCGCGGCCTATTAGAGAAACAACAATTAACCATTCCGATTAAACGGATCCAGGCAATAACAGTTGTCGAAGGTCTCTTAAGGCAGCCCTTTGGCATGGTTAGTATACAGGTCGTGAGTATTAGTAACACTGGAGAAAAAGGTGAAGGAAGCGTGCTCTTTCCACTTTTGCCAAAGCAAAAAATCGTACCGTTTCTGCAAGAGGTCGTACCTGAATTTGCTATGTCTCTACAGTTGCAAGGATTACCCGCGCGGTCCAGAACGCGTTATCTATTGATAAATATCATACCAGCGCTGGTGATTGCGATCTCCTGCACCTTTTTGCTCCCGTGGGGCTATCTTTCTTTCATATTGCTGTTGCTGGCAGCGTGGCTGGGAAACTCGCAGTTTAAGGATGCAGGCTGGGAGACTGAGCATGACAAACTATTATTAAGATGCAGAAGACTCGATCGAATCACCACCATTATTCCCCACAGAAGAATTCAGTCTCTCGATGTATCGCAGAACATTCTTCAGAAGCGCATTAGTGTGAATTCCCTGGGTGTAGCTGTAGCCTCTGGCGGCGCTGGAACCTATGTTAGTCTGAAAGGCATAGAGGACGAAAAAAACGACCTTATTATAAACTGGTTTGATTGACAAGACAAAACCGTCCCCCTGTTTTTGTCTTCCCTTATCTTCCCCGCAGCCAGTTTATTTTATAGCCATCAATAACCCATTAATAATCGCCTGCGGTCGAGGGGGACAACCGGGGATATAGACATCTACCGGAAGAATACTGTCGACCCCCTGATGGGTGGCATAGCAATCTCTGAATATACCCCCGCTGCAGGCACAGGCCCCTACGGCTACAACCAGTTTAGGATCAGGGGCCGCCTGATAGGTTTTAATCAAGGCCTGCTCCATATTGCGGGTAACCGGTCCTGTAACCAGAAGCATATCGGCATGCCGTGGGGAGGGAACAAAATGAATCCCCAGCCTTTCAATATCATTAAACGGATTGTTAAGGGCATTAATCTCCAGATCACAGCCATTACAGGAACCCGCATCGATTTCCCTTATCTGCAGGCTTCTTTTAAACTTCTTCTGGATTTTTTGCTGCAGTTTATTGCAAAGCACTATATAAGACTCATCAGAAGGATCTCTTCCCTCAATCACAATGGTTTCTTTGCGCAAAAGGCGTCGATCTTTTTGGGCCAGTTCAAAGGCAGTGCTCATCGTAACGGCCCCTTCCGGACAAATCTCTGCACAAAGACCGCAGAAGATACAGGTATCATAATTGATCCCAATCTGATGTTTTTCTTTATCAATAACCATCGCTGTAGATGGACAGCGGGTTACACATTCCCCGCAGAAGATACACCTGGCCTCATCAATGACCGGACTCCCGACAAAGAGATGGGAGTCCAGGGGTTTTTTGGGATAATCCTGGGTAAGACGTGGGTAGGTCATTATTTTTTTCATCATCTTAAACATATCTTGATCCTCACTTATAAATCATTGCCCGCATAGGACAGATTGAAGCTCTTATTGATGAGCGGAAAATCAGGGACAATGTTTCCCTGGACCGCATGGCATACAACCGGCCAATTACAAAAGGACGGCGTTCGTATTTTGTACCTGAAAAGGGTATTGTTTTCTCCGGTCATGATCCAGTGAATATTTTCGCCGCGGGGCGCTTCGCTCATCCCACAACCAAAAGAGTAAGGCTGCAGCGATGGAATCTTTTCATTTATTTTGCCGGAAGGGATCTCCGTCAGGGCCTGCTGCATCAGGTTAATGGACTGTTCACATTCCTCAATCTTCACATTCATTCGGCAGTTCACATCCCCATTGTGATGTTCAGAGACTTTGAACTCCAATTTTCCATAAGCGGCATAAGGGAAATCCCTGCGGACGTCGCACGGTATGCCAGCAGCACGTCCTGCCGGCCCCACCGCATTGAAATCGATGGCAAATTGCTGGCTGACGACACCCGTATGTTCAACCCGGTCAATAAAAAGGCTGTTGGACTTAATGATTTTTACCGTATCTTCCAGCTCATGCCTGATCTTTGTTAATTGTTCAATGATATGCTTCTCCTTACCCACTACAAAATCTCTTCTGATCCCCCCTGGCTTATTCACGCTTCGCAAAAAGCGCATCCCACACAACTCATCCGTCAGCCAGTATGCCCAACCTCTCAGCATTCTGAACTGATAACCTGCAAACCCATACCCCACATCCAGGCAAATTCCTGCCAGATCACCGAGATGACAGATCAGTCTTTCTAATTCTGCAAAGACCACTCTCGTGTAGGCTGCCCGATCAGGAATCTGTATCCCGGCAATGTTTTCAATGGCCTGACAAAAGCTCATGGAATTGGTGAAAGATTCATCTCCGGAGATACGCTCAGCAATGAAAAAGCACTTTTCAATCGTTTGCCCTTCGCAGAGTTTTTCAATCCCTTTATGGGTGTAGAATAATTGGGCTTCCAGATTAATAATCGGCTCCCCGGATACGCTGAAGCGAAAATGTCCCGGTTCGATGATGCCGGCATGGACGGGTCCGACGAGGATCTCATAAACGCCGTCCCCTTCTACTTTGGAGAAGTTGATTTCCTCGTTCACAAAGGGTACTCTTTGATGATTATCAAAGTCCTTTCTAAGCGGGAATACCCCCTCCGGCCAATTCTCATGCCAGACTAATCTTTTAGGATCAGGATGACCAGAAGGCACCAGTCCGAACAGATCATGAATCTCCCTTTCGTAAAGGTAAGCTGCCGGGACTTTAGCCGCAATAGAAGGAAAAGCAGCTTTCGTCGCAGCAATCATAGCCTTCAATATCAAAAGATGTCCCCTCGCCCGGTCGGCAAACACATAGTAGAGCGCGTACTGTTCAGAGGATGTTCTTTCATCATTGGCAAACAAACTAATCAGCGGATAAGCCAATGTTTCATTAACATAGGCAGTAATCTCCCTGATGTTGTCTATATCCACTTCCAGATAGATTTCATTGCTGCGGTTCTCACGCTTATAAATATCGTCTTTAAACAGATACAAGAGTTGGCTGATTTTTTCGTTTATGATCCTGTCTTGCAATTTTCTAGCCTCCGATGATTAATTTTTGGGCCTGTGATATCAATTGAATGAGTTGATCAGGCAAATAAAGTCCACCAACCGAGATCATGACAAGCATGACCACAAGCATAACCTCTCCAGAGACATTCCCTGCAACGGATGGCTCGGTTGATCCTTCCTTGCCGAAAAACATCTTAAATAAAACCAGCGCAATCGCAACAAAAACCACCGCCAGCAAAAGAACCAGGAAGGCCCCTAGAAAGAGGTGCCCGCCATCAAAAACAGCTGCTATGATACTAAACTCACTAGCAAAAATACTGAAAGGCGGTACCCCTGCGATGGCAAAAAGGCCTAGAAAGAAAACCGTTCCTACCAGTGGAAGTGCCTGCAGCAGGCCCTTTACATTGGCAATCTTTTTGCTGTGATAGTGCAGATAGATATCCCCGGAAGCGAAAAAGAGCATGGATTTGGTCAATGAATGATTGACCATGTGAAAAAATGCTCCCCATATAGCAGCCGGACTGAAAATGCCAATCGCCACTGTAATAATGCCCATATGCTCAATGCTGGAATAGGCCAGCATGCGTTTATAGTCCTTTTGCGTTAGCATAGAAATCGCTGAAATCAGCATGGTTAGTACGCCGATCGCAATTAAGAGATGTCCGGTGTAGCTGCTGCTGCCCAGATTCTTGTTCACGATCGCCGCGGTTCGAATGATTCCGTACATAGCAGTATTCAAGAGTACCCCTGATAGGAGTGCACTAACCGGGGAAGGCGCCTGGCTATGCGCATCGGGCAGCCAGGTATGCATAGGCGCCAAGCCAGCTTTGGTCCCAAATCCCACCAGGGTGAAGATAAACGCTAGCTTTAAGATAGAACTGCGCAGATCCGCTGCATTGGCAAACAAATCCGGCCAACTCAATAAATGAGATCCATTCAGCACCTCTACCGAGGAGAGATGCAGGAAAATGATCCCCAACAATGCCAGAGAAATCCCCACTGAACAGATGATGACATACTTCCAGGCAGCTTCCAGATCCTTTTTCGCGTTATAAAAACCCACCAAAAAAACTGATGTAAGCGTGGTTGCCTCAATCCCAATCCACATAATCCCCATGCTCCTGGCCGTTAATGCCAGCATCATGGAGAAATTAAAGGCAGCCATCAGCAGGTAGTAGAGCTTAATTTGCGAAACCTCCAGCTTGCCTGTTTTTACTTCTGTTTCCAGATAACCCACGGAATAAATACTGGCAATCCAACCAATGATGAGAACGATGTCCAGGATCATCGCACTTAAGGCATCAAGATAGAAAAAACCAGCGGAATAAATGACACCATCCCTCAGTACACTGCGCGTTAAAAAGAACGCGATCAGCATGAACAGTGTAGCGCTGGAGATACTTATCACATGAAGCAGCGTTTTTTGATTTAGAAAGATGTAAAACAAAATTGCCAGTAAGGCAACCATGAACAAAGCAAGACCCATTTTGCTATCCCCTCAATTTTTTTAGTTTGTTAGTGTCTATGGATGAAAACTCATCATTTAATTTAAATACCATCATCGCCAGAACGATGACTGCTGTGATTAGATCAATAAAAATACCCAGGTCTACGATAAAAGGCAAACCATGGGTGGCAAAAATGCCCGTGATATACAGACCATTCTCGATGACCAGCAGGCCAATGATTTGACCGATGGCCCTTTTCCGACTGATCATAAAAAGAAGCCCAATAAGGATGACAGACACACTATTCACCAGTTGGATATTCACCGGACCGGCATCCATCCCTTCCATAGAGATCAGTGTAAAATACGTGAAAGCTACGATGCCGCAACACAGAATTACCAGCAAAGGAATACTGGAGAAGAAATCTTTTTCCACCACATAGGCCACATTTGCCTGCGTCTTCTGTAAAAGATTGGGGATATAGATGACCTTTAAGATAATAATCAACAAACAGACCACCATGACATCATAATGACCCTCCGCAAACAGATTGTGGGTCCCCATAATCGCAGTGGTAAGGGCCAGAAGTAAGGACTGCGCGCGAAACGTCTTTATATAAGAATCAGGCCTCTTATTGGCAATCAATAAAAAGGCTGTAAACAAGATAAGGGTTGATAATACGGTAAAGTAATAGTCCATGCCTACCTCCCTAAAACAAATAGCTGTAAAAATCCAATAAAGGATAAAATGAAAGATAACGCCGCTAGATTGGGCACACTGAACAGCCTGAATTTAACTGTTGAAACCTCAATCAGACCAATCAGTACAGAAGCCAGAATCACTTTCATAATATAGATACCCAGTGAAGCCAGCAGCACAAATCCCATACCCGCAGCACCAGGAAGCGGGTCATATGGGAAAAACAAATTAACCAGCAGCGTGATAAGCAAAAGCTGTTTGATGGCGGCGCCCCACTCCATCAAGGCCAGATCTCTGCCTGAATATTCGAGTATCATCGCTTCATGAACCATGGTCAGTTCCAGATGGGTAGCCGGGTCATCCACCGGCAGCCTTGAGGTATCCGCAATAATCACGACCAGCATGGATAAAAATAACAGGATAAATGCCGGATGAGCCAGCATTCCACCCTGTTCCTGCATGTGAAGCATGATCTGCGGGATGGAGGTGGACCGTGCGAAAAGGCCCAAAGTAAATAGGGATACCATCAGAGCCGGTTCCATTATGGCTGAAATCATAACCTCCCGGCTGCTTCCCATCCCTCCAAACGTACTGCCCGTATCCAGCCCGGCCAGAGTCATAAAGAACTTTCCCAGGGCCAGCAGGTAAATCAGCATAATAAGGTCTCCCTGAAAATGCAATGGCAGCAAGCTGCTTGAAATCGGAACAAACAGACAGGCTGTCAGACTCGTGGCAAAAACGATCCAGGGGGTTACCCTGAAAACCCACGAGGATACCTCGGAAACAACCATGCTCTTTTGCAGCAGCTTGTATAAATCAAAATACATTTGCAGTACAGGCGCACCTCTTCGCTTTTCAGTCAGGGCTTTCACCTTCTTGATGATCCCATTTACCAGCGGTGCGAGCATAATAATCAGGATGATTTGTATCAGCATTGCAACAACTTTTATTATCATTGTGTCTTTCTCCTCAATTTGTTCTTGTTCAGGCCAAAGGGAATCTAAGTTATGATTAATTAGAAAATACGAATTGAAAACGCAGATTTTCGCTGATGTACGCTGATTAACGCTGATAAATATATAAAACAGCGTAAATCAGCGGTAATCAGCGGTAATCAGCGAAAATCAGCGTTAAAATCGTTCCCATCCCCGGTTGCACGTTAACTTTCATCGGTGGTTGCGGCCTGCGGCCATGGGTGGTTAGTTAGAAAATAAGTTTAATAGACACGGATTTAACGGATTAACACGGATTTTTAAATTTAAATAGGTTGAATAGACGCGGACCTTTTTTGGTAAGGGGTCAGGGATAAGATTCTAAATGCAGCATCTATATTCCTGTATTGAAGCCATCAAGTAAGCTGGTTATAAAGCATCAGGAGCAGTAAGGTCACAAAAATATAGGTTAAATACATGTGAATACTCCCTGTCTGAATGGAAAATGAAGTGGTACGGGATAGTTTTTGCGTCCATTGAAATATAGGACGGTAAATATACTTCTCAAAGATCGACTCAGTCGTAACCGTGTAGCGCATAGATTCAGGGAAATAAACCGATTGACCGGCTTGCACCTGAAGCGCACGTCCTGGACGATAGAGCATCCTGAAAACGATCCGCAAGGGTTTAGAAAAACCAGTCGCACTGTATTGCATTCTGGGATTGAGGGCGTTAAACCCACAGTCCCAGGTACCTGATCTGCGTACCACGGGTTTCCCAGCGATGATACGAATGAGGACAAAGGTAAGTCCGATAATCAAAAGGGTGGCAATACATACCGTAAGCGAATCGATGGTATTGCCAGCGATTTGAAGTGGCACATAGGCAATCAGCAATCCGCCCTTTAGATGGGCCAGGAGTGAATAGCCTGATAGACTGGCCACAACTGTATTAACCCCCTTCAGCGCAAGCAACGGGAAGATACCGATCAACAAACACAGCAAAGCAAGGATGCCCATCCCCAGATTCATGGACAGCGGAACATTTTCCGCCTCTGCGGCACAGGCGGTTCGTGCTCGACCCAGGAAGGAGATCCCAAACAGCTTAATGAAACAACCGGCCGCCATAGCCCCTGCCAATGCCAATGCCGCCACAGAACATATAGCCAGAATATTGAAACCCACTTGCCCCGGCTGAATGCCTATAAATAGGGCCTGATAGGTCAGCCACTCGCTTACAAATCCGTTAAAGGGAACCACGGCAGAGATGGCCAAAGAGAAGCAAAGGAAAAAGATAGCCGTTACCGGCATTTTCTTGATAAGCCCCCCCAGTTTCTCAATATCTTTGGTTCCCGTACTATATTGAATGGCCCCTGCACCCAGAAATAATCCTCCCTTGAATAAGGCGTGGTTAAAGGTATGCAAGAGCGCAGCACTCATCGCTAAGGAGCACAAAAAAGGCTTGTCCTGGGCAGAAGCAATAAATCCAATGCCGATTCCCATGACAATAATCCCGATATTTTCAATGCTATGAAAAGCCAGGAGCCTTTTGATATTGTGTTCCATCATGGCATAGGCAACACCCAGCACACAGGAAATGACCCCAACGCTCAACAGCAGAATTCCCCACCAACTGTTTTGAATCCCTAAATAACAAAACATAAAACGAATCATTCCGTAAATAGCAGTTTTAATCATAATGCCCGACATCAATGCAGAAACATTGCTAGGCGCGGCAGGATGAGCATAAGGCAGCCAGATATGAAAAGGAATGAGCCCCGCCTTAGTTCCAAAGCCAATGAAGAAGAAAATAAACATGAGGTCTTTGGCCAGACCAGGAATCAAAGCTGCGTTCCCGGAAAGATCAAAGCTGCCGGTATAATGAAACATCATCATAAAGGCAATCAACAAAAAAGCCGACCCAACATGCATCATGACAATATAGAGCGTTCCTGCCTTCTCTGCTTCTGCGTGTTCAGATTCAAAAACAAACAGGAAAAAGGATAACAAGGACATGATTTCCCAAACAATATAGAAAAATGCCGCATTACCCGCAGTGATCACTAGGAACATTGAGAGGATAAAGGCTGCATAGAGGAAATTGAAAAAGCCAACCTTTTGTTTTCCGTAGTAATGTGCCATATAGGAAAGGGAAAAAATTGAAACGCAAAGAACCAGTACAGACAAAGCAAGCACAAAAAAGGCCGATAGATGATCCATACTTACATTGAGTGTGAAATAAGGCACTACGCTTTTGACACTGATTATCTGTATGACCGGCGACTCCCCTAACAGGGCCAATGTCGAGCCCATGATCCCGACCAGAGAAGCAAGAATACAGAAGGCGTTCGACATGATGTTTGCGACCTTCTGCTGCCTGGATAACGCAATGGATAAAATGGCTGCCAGTAAATAGAGCAACACCATTAAAATAATGAGCACACGGGGATCCATAAATTCCATTAATAGTACCTCCAACAAAGCTTTATATAAAAAATAATAATTTCCGCAAATAATCGTGCAAAATTCTCCCGAAATTGTAGATCAGTTTTCTCCCAAAACTGCTTCGAAAGTCGATGCAAAGTGTGGCACACCCAGCCTCCGAGCTCATATTTGAGAGGATAGTAGCATATAGCGAAAAGCATTACCAAACTTACCACTTCAAACCAGTTTCGTCAAGAGAAAGACAAGCGAGCAGGGGGAGACAAGGGACGGTTCCTTGTCTCCCCCTTCAAAAGCCCCTTAATAAATCCTAAAAATAACATTGACAACCTGCTCATGCTATGGTTATAGTATTATAAACCGTTGAAGAGGAAGTAAAACCACAAACCAGCCATACAGAGAATCGGGAATGGTGGAATCCCGGTGGGACATGGGGTGGACAAATGGTCCTCGGAGGGCGCGGTGAAAGAGTCGCAAGACTTGAGTAGTTGTCGACGCATTGCCAGCGTTAGAGGGTAAGGGGTGTGTTAGCACTCTACAAGAGAGGGTGTATTTTCAAGAATTTGAAATACATCAATTAAGGTGGTACCGCAGGTTAGATGCCTGTCCTTTACAAAGGATAGGCATTTTTTGTTTTCTGGTAAACCCCTTACTCTATTCATCATTAAAAGTGAATAAAAAATGTAGAGTCATCACAAAAATAATTCTATATTTAAGAGGAGGTATTTCTAATGAAAAAGTTGGTAAAAATGCTCATTTTGATGTCTATGGCGGTCTTATTCTTGTCCCTGTCAGGGTGCGCTTCAGACCAAAGTCAGGATTCCCCGGATGCCGCGAAGATAAAAGTAGGCATCGTGCAGATTGTAGAACACCCTTCCCTCAATACAATCAGAGAATCTATTGTGGGACAGTTAGAATCCGAAGGCTTTAAAGACGGTGAAAAAATCACCATTGATTATCAGAACGCTCAAGGGGATCAGACCAATCTAAAAACCATCTGCCAGAAGTTTGCGAATCACCAATATGATTTAATTATTGCCATCGCAACCCAATCTGCACAGGCTGCAGTAGGGGAGACCCAGACCATTCCTATCGTGTTCTCTGCCTGCACAGATCCCATAGGATCAGGCCTGCTAACCGACATGGAGAAACCAGGTGGAAATGTAACTGGTACGTCTGACGCGGTATCCGCAGAAAAAATTATGGAGTTAGCCAAGCGTATCACCCCCAATATCAAAACGGTCGGGGCTCTTTATAACTCCGGTGAGACCAATTCCATCGCCGTCATCGATAATCTAAAAGAATATGCCAGCCAAAACGGTCTGACGGTAGTAGAAGCAACGGTCACCAATTCCTCTGAAGTACAGCAGGCGGCCAGTTCCTTAGCAAGCAAGGCAGATGCTATATTCTCTCCCATCGATAACACTGTTGCCTCTGCTATGCCAGTTGTATCACAGGTCACTAATCAGGCAAAGATCCCGGTATACGTTGGTGCAGATTCCATGGTTAAAGACGGGGGACTGGCGACCTATGGCATCAATTATCCCGTACTCGGCCAGGAAACCGGTAAAATGGCAGCCGAGATCTTAAACGGCAAAAACCCTGGAGACATTCCAGTCAAAACAATGACAGACATGAATATTTACTTGAATAAAGATACCGCCGCTGCCATTGGCGTCACCTTCCCCGAAGACGTCTTAGCAGAAGCAGCCGAGGTATTCAGCAATTAAGATTGAAGAGGTAATATAACATGCCCTTATTGGTGTTTCAAGGAGCTTTGGAGTTAGGAATCATCTATGCCATCATGGCGCTGGGTGTTTTCTTATCCTTTAGAACGCTCAATATACCTGATTTAACAGTTGATAACAGCTTTGTCCTGGGAGCAGCATTCTCGGCCGTTATGTGCAGTAATGGCCACCCGCTCCTGGGGATGCTGCTGGCCTTCCTGGCAGGATGCCTGGCAGGATCGGCGACAGCGTTACTTCATACTAAACTCAAAATCCAACCCTTGCTGGCAGGGATTTTAGTGATGCTGGCCCTGTATTCAGTGAATCTGCGCGTCATGGGCAATAAGCCCAATATCGCCCTTTTGAATAAGACTACGATATTTAGCCTTCTGGAAGGTACACCGCTGTACACCAATGCTAAATTAATCATACCCTCGATGGTATTAATCGTCATCTTATTGCTCTTCTGGTTCTTTTTGAAAACCAAGCTGGGTTTTGTCCTGAGAGCGACCGGCGACAATGACCAGATGGTCAGAGCTCTGGGGGTAAACACCAATCTCACCATCCTGATCGGCCTGGCGATATCCAATGGATTAGTGGCCCTATCCGGCGCATTAATCGCACAGTATCAGTCTTTTGCCGATGTCAGCATGGGCGTAGGAATGGTCATTATTGGACTGGCATCTGTCATTATCGGCGAGGTCGTATTTGGGGCCGGTTCCCTGCTGCGCCGCCTCATTGCCGTGGTATTAGGCGCACTGCTGTATCGATTTGTCATTACCTTTGCCCTGGAACTAGGCATGCCCCCCACCGACCTCAAGGTGATCTCGGCAGTTATTGTAACGATTGCCCTGTCCATGCCGGTGATTAAGTCAAGTTTCTTCTCTTTCCAAAAGAGATATACGGCGATGCACCAGAATCGAGGTGAACGCTAATGCTGCAAATAAAAGGACTGAAAAAGACCTTTGGCAGAGGCAGTATCAATGAAAAACTTGCCCTGGACACCCTCGATCTATCCCTTAATGACGGGGAATTTGCCACCATCATCGGGGGAAATGGTGCCGGAAAATCCACCTTACTGAATTGTATTTCCGGCGTTTTTGAGATCGACCAGGGTCGGATCATGCTTGATGATATGGACCTGTCCTTTTGTCCCGAACACAAACGGTCCAGGTATATCGGCCGCGTCTTTCAAGATCCCATGAAAGGAACCGCTTTTGACATGACCATCGAGGAAAATCTGGCGATTGCCTATGACAAAGCCAAGCCCCGCGGCCTAAGACCTGGCATCCGGAAAAGCGACATTAAACTGTTTAGAGATCGTGTTTCCTTGTTGGATCTAGGCCTAGAAGATCGGATGCAGCAAAAAGTAGGATTGCTTTCAGGAGGACAACGGCAGGCACTTACGCTTCTCATGGCGACCATGGTAAAGCCCAGGCTGCTCTTACTGGATGAGCATACTGCCGCCCTCGACCCTTCCATCGCCAAAAAAGTGATGGACCTAACGCGTCAAATTGTATCCGATCATCAACTTTGTACCCTCATGGTCACGCACAATATGAAGGCCGCCTTAGCCTTCGGAACCCGGACCATTATGATGCATGAAGGCCGGATTATGCTCGATTTGCAAGGAAAAGAAAGAGAAGACATGACCATCGAACGGTTAATTGAACAGTTTGGCAAAAAAAGCGGTACCGAGCTGGACAATGATCGCTTGCTGCTGGGTTAAGAATAAGAGCACAGACGCCTTATCTTTTTTTATTAAAATTTATCGTGCTTCTTCCATTGGTCCCACTGTTATGGTTAAAATAGCTGATTCCAACCTTTGCTATGGGTTAGAATCAGCTATTTTGTACTCTTAACCGATGATGATTTCAAGGTATAGCAATGTAACCTTCCCCTTGCTATACCTTCTCTGATATTTGATTTTCATGCCAAACGCAAAAAAACCGCGGAATAATTCCACGGTTGATTTAATATACATACCCAAAATACCGTTGCCCTATTTTGACGCCTATCTTTCGATAGGTGGGTGTCCTCATGAATGTATCTACCGTCCCTGCTTAGAAGGCTTGGTATCAGCATTCATATCAAAACTCCCGTTTGCGTGTTGTAGGTTCAAAATAAGAACGTGACGAGTATTCCAGAATAGTTTGTATATATGTTTATCGCAGTCAGCAAAGAAACATCAAGCAATTCCCATGCCTGCACTGAGAATTATACACAGATAAGGGCCTGATGACAAGCGTTTTTTTACGTTTTCCAAAAAGCACCTAAAAAAAAGGAAACGTCCTTTTTGCCTGAAAGTCAGTTCTTTCAGGTTAATTCAGATGCTCAATTTTCTTCAGCCATTCATCAAAATGAGAACATTTCTCCCTTAACATCAGCAAGCCTATGGCATTGGCTGTTGCAGGACCTATTAGCACCTTATTGTCCTTATATTCAGGTATTGCACTAATAATCCTTTTGGAAGGTGCAGTCTCATGTCCATCATTAATCAGCTCCGGAGAATCAAAGCTATCCGCTATCGTTTTAAGCCGTTCAATCACCCTGTTTTTACCAAAATAGAAATCATTTATTTTCTCTATACCAGCAAAGAGTAATGCTTCAAATTCATGCAGTTGTATGTAAGGAACGAATCTATGATTATTAATATCGTCTGCAAAAAAGGATTCTAAATGACTCACTTTAACGTAAGGATCATAATTAAGAACATTACTGGTCTTACCCGGAAAATTATGCGGAAGTCCGTATAAATCAAACATGGTTGTACAGTATGCATCAGGGCGTTGGCTAATCCAGTTTAAAACATCGCGGCGGATCTTCTCATAATTCCTGCCGCCCCCTTTATAAACACGCCCATGTTTTCGTCCTGTTTCAACACAGCGTGCAACAGCAAAAATACCTTTCGCCCCCCAATACGGTGCAAGTACATCCCTTACAAAGGTTTCTTCAGTTTGTCCTTCTACAACCACATTTAGATACATCACCGCGCCGGCCTCCCTCCCAAGACATTCTTCTCCCATAACTCACCGAGGCTGTATTCATCAAGCCATGCTTCGAGCTCCTGTTCGTTTAATCGTCTGAAGATAGACTGGTCTTTTTCCCGATCGACAACGATGATGTTTTTAGGTTCAAGCTGATCAATCAAGGTCACAGACTGAGTCGAGACGATGATCTGCGTCTGGCGAGAGATCGTCTTCAGTAATGCAACCAGCACAGAGATCGCATAAGGATGAAGTCCTAGTTCAGGCTCATCAATGATGATGAGTTCAGGAAGCTGTGGCTGCAATAGCAAGGTAATCAAAGCCATCAGCCGGAGTGTTCCATCAGACAGTTGATTGGGACCAAAGATGATATCGGGATCTGTACCCTGTTCCTTCCAGTTCAAGATAATGCGTTCTGAATTTAACGCACTGGGAGCCAGCACAAATTCACCAAAAAAGGGGATCACTGATTTCAAGGTTGTGATAATTCTTTGGTAGTATTTTTCATCATTATGCTTCATCTGATATAAAAAGGCAGCTAGATTTCCTCCATCATGGCGCAGATAGTGATTATCATGAATATACCCCTGTGTTTTAATCTTAGCCTCACTGGAGGTATCATGAAAATGGTAGACTCGCCAGCGTTGCATGATAGATTTTATTACCTGGGCAGTTCTTAGGTTCTCTTCTAATAGCTTCGATTCACGATGCCCTGCACCCAAAGAAACCAGCGGGTTTGTACTCTCGGCAGTATTACGGGTGAAGGAAATTGCTTCATCTGCAAATATCAATGCATCCTGGGCTCCATTAACCAGACGCATATGGTATACATTCTTCCCCGCAGGGGTGCTAAAATCCAGTGTTGCACTAATCTGCGGAGTTCGTTTGGCCCCATAATACAGCATCGCGTCTCCAAAACCTGATGAAGCTATGTGCTGCTGTAAATTGTTGCTCATCAAATGATTAAAAAGCTTGAAGAAACTGATGAGATTAGACTTGCCGGCGCCATTTGCTCCGATGAGTACATTTAGAGATTGTTTAAAAAAACGTGTAAATGGCAAAAATCACCAATAAAAAGGAGTGCCATATATGCGAGAGAAAGTAAATACAAGCTCACAAACCCTAGCCACGGAATTAGCTAGAGATTGTCGAA